>JAYVLC010000181.1:0-6082 GCA_043759675.1 Sphingosinicellaceae bacterium | reverse complement strand
GGGAAGGCGTTGGCCTCGCTTCCTATCTGCTGATCGGATTCTGGTACAAAAAACCCAGCGCCAATGCAGCGGCGATCAAGGCGTTTGTCGTCAACCGGGTTGGCGATTTCGGCTTTTCGCTCGGGATTTTTGCGACCTTCATGGTGTTCGGCACCATCGATATCTCGACCATCAACGCCACGGCATCGAGCTTTGCTGGCGACAGTTTCGAGTTCCTCGGCCAAAACGTCGATATCATGACGACGATCTGCCTGCTGCTGTTCGTTGGGGCGATGGGCAAGTCGGCCCAGCTCGGGCTGCACACTTGGCTCCCCGATGCGATGGAAGGCCCGACGCCGGTGTCGGCGCTGATTCATGCGGCAACTATGGTGACCGCTGGCGTGTTCATGGTCTGCCGCCTGTCCCCGATGTTTGAGGCTGCGCCTGACGCGCTGACTGTCGTTACTTATGTCGGTGCCGCCACTGCGTTGTTCGCCGCAACGGTTGCGACCGTCCAGACCGACATCAAGCGGGTGATCGCCTATTCGACCTGCTCACAACTCGGTTACATGTTCTTTGCAGCCGGTGTCGGCGCCTATGGTGTGTCGATGTTCCACCTGTTCACCCACGCCTTCTTCAAGGCGTTGCTGTTCCTTGCCGCTGGGTCGGTGATCCACACGATGCACCATGAACAGGACATGCGCCACTATGGCAGCTTGCGCCGCGACATCCCGATTACCTTCGCCGTGATGGTGATCGGCACACTTGCGATCACCGGGGTGTTTCCGTTTGCCGGCTATTATTCCAAGGATGCGATCCTGGAAGCCGCCTTCGCCAGCGGTGTAGAGGCTGGTTACGTCGCTTTTGCCGTCGGGATTTTTGCGGCGTTGCTAACCAGTTTTTATTCGTGGCGGCTGATGTTTCTGACCTTTTTTGGCAAGCCACGCTGGGCGGGTAGCGAGCATATCCAGCACAGCGCGCATCACGACGAAGCCCATCCCGACCCCAATGCGCACCTCCATGCGCCCGGGACGCTCGGCTATCAGCCACACGAGAGTCCGTGGTCGATGCTGTTGCCATTGCTGCTGCTGGCTGCGGGGGCGGCCTTTGCCGGGATGATCTGGCATCATGATTTCGCCAGCCCGGAATCAGCGAAATTCTGGGCGGGGTCGCTGGTGGTGCGGGAGCCGCTGATGGAGGCGATGCACCATGTCCCGGCCTGGGTGACCTATTCGCCGGCAGCGGCGTGGGTCATCGGCCTGTTGCTCGCGCTGAACTCCTACGTCTGGCGACCTGGCCTACCGGTGGCGTTTGTTGGCCACTTCCGCGTCCTGCATGATTTCCTGATCCACAAATGGTATTTCGACGAGCTGTACGACGCGATTTTCGTGCGGCCGGCCTTTGCGTTTGGCTGCTTCTTGTGGGAGCGCGGTGACGTCGGGGTGATCGACCGGTTCGGCCCGGATGGCTTGTCGGGCCTGGTTTCAGGCGCTGCGGTCACCGCCAGGCGGTTTCAGACCGGCTATGTCTACACCTACGCACTTGTCATGCTGATCGGCGTTGCCGGTGCGGCGTCGTGGCTGATGTTCCGCTGATGTTGTCCCTCCTCATCCTGTTGCCGCTGGCCGCTGCGCTGCTGATCCTGGCCGTCGGCGGGGCGGAACGGGCGCGCTGGATCGCGCTTGGCACGACGGTGATTGAACTCGGGCTCGGTGGCCTGCTCTGGGCACGCTATGATAACGGCGGCGCGCGCTTCCAGTTCATCGAGAAGCTCGATCTGTTTGCGCCCTGGTTCAGCTGGCACCTCGGGATCGATGGGATCGCGGTGCTGCTGATCATGCTCAGTGTATTCCTGATGCCGATCTGCATCCTGGCCAGCTGGTCGAGCATCGAAAAGCGGGTGCCGGAATATATGGCGGCGTTCCTGCTGATGGAATCGCTGATGATCGGGGTGTTCGCGAGCCTCGATCTGTTCCTGTTCTACGTGTTTTTCGAAGGCGGGCTGATCCCGATGTACCTGATCATCGGCATCTGGGGCGGGGCGCGGCGGATCTACGCCAGCTACAAATTCTTCCTCTACACGCTGCTCGGCTCGGTGCTGATGCTGCTCGCGATGATGTACATGGCCAATGTCGCAGGCACGACCGACATTGCCACCCTGCTCAGCTATGATTTCGCGCCGGACGTGCAGACCTGGCTCTGGCTGGCGTTTTTTGCGAGCTTTGCCGTCAAGATGCCGATGTGGCCGTTCCACACCTGGCTGCCGGATGCGCATGTCGAGGCCCCGACGGCAGGGTCGGTGATCCTGGCTGGCGTATTGCTGAAGCTTGGCGGCTACGGCTTCCTGCGCTTTTCGCTGCCGATGTTCCCCGACGCCTCGGTGCAACTGGTCTGGATCGTGTTTGCGCTGTCGATGATCGCGGTCGTCTACACCTCGCTCGTCGCGCTGGTGCAGGAGGACATGAAGAAGCTCATCGCTTACTCGTCGGTCGCCCACATGGCGTTCGTGACGGCGGGCCTGTTCGCATTGAACACGCAAGGCATCGAAGGCTCGATCATCACCATGCTGAGCCACGGCGTGGTGTCAGGCGCGTTGTTCCTGTGCGTCGGCGTGGTTTACGACCGGCTGCACACCCGCGAGATCGCGCGTTACGGCGGATTGGCGACCAACATGCCCAAATTCGCGTTGATGTTCATGCTGTTCACGATGGCATCGGTCGGGTTGCCGGGGACGAGCGGCTTTGTCGGGGAGTTCCTGGTGCTGATCGGGGCCTATCAGGCCTCGAGCTGGCTGACGCTGGTGATCCTGACCGGGATCATTCTCGGCGCGGCCTATGCGCTGTTCCTGTATCGCCGGGTGATCTTTGGCGATTTGACCCGGGATGATCTGAAGCTGCTGACCGACCTCTCCCGGCGCGAACTTGCGATCTTTGTCCCGCTGGCGGCCGCTGTGCTGTGGATGGGCATCTATCCCAAGCCGTTCCTTGATCCGATTCACAGGCCGGTTGCCGAGATCGTTGCCCGCCTTCACCCTGCCGTCGAGGCCCGCTGATGCAGTCGCTCCTGTCTTCGCTCGTGATCATCGCACCCGAGTTGACGCTCACGGTGGGCGCTCTGGTGCTGTTGGTGGTCGGGGCGTGGCGCGGTGACCGGTCGATGGCGTTGCTGACCTGGCTCGGTGTTGCGCTGTATGCAGGTGCAGCACTGTGGATGTTTGATGACGCGCCGCGCGAGCTCGCGTTCGATGGCCTCTACGTCTCGGACCGGTTCTCGCAATTCCTGAAGGTCCTGATTTATGGTGGCAGTGCTGTCGCCTCGCTGATGGCGTTGCCCTGGCTGAAGCGGACCCGGACAGCAAAATTTGAATATCCTGTCCTGCTGATGCTCGGGACGCTCGGGATGGGAATCATGGTCAGCGCCCACGACCTGCTGACGCTCTATATCGGGTTGGAGCTGCAATCGCTGGCTGCCTATGTGCTGGCTGCCTTCCACCGCCGTGAATCGCGTTCGTCGGAGGCTGGCCTGAAGTATTTTGTCTTGGGCGCCCTGGCCTCGGGGATCCTGCTGTACGGCGTATCACTCATTTATGGCTTTGGCGGAGCGACCGGGTTTGCAGCGCTCGCGACCGGCCTCAAGTCCGGCGCGTCGATGGGCGTGATGTTCGGCATGGTGTTCGTGCTGGCCGGTCTCGCCTTCAAGGTTTCCGCGGTGCCATTCCACATGTGGACGCCGGACGTTTACGAGGGCGCACCGACGCCAGTTGCCGCCTTCTTCGCCTCGGCTCCCAAGGTTGCCGGCATCGGGCTGCTGCTCCGGGTGACGGTCGAGGCGTTCGGTGGGCTGGTTACCGACTGGCAACAAATCGTCGCCTTCACCGCCGTTGCCTCGATGATCCTTGGTGCGGTCGGTGCGATCGGGCAGACCAACGTCAAGCGACTGCTGGCCTATTCGTCGATTAACAATATCGGCTTTGCGCTGATCGGTCTGGCAGCCGCCACTTCGTCGGGCATTGCGTCGGTGTTGTTCTACATGGCGGTGTACATCGTGATGACCCTCGGAAGCTTCCTGGTGGTAATGCAGATGCGCGATACCGATGGTCGGGCCGTTGAAACGCTTGCATCTTTGTCAGGGCTGGCGCGCAGCCGACCTGGTCTGGCCGCCGCGATGGCGATTTTCATGTTCAGCCTTGCCGGTATCCCGCCACTGCTCGGCTTCTGGCCGAAATTCTCGGTATTTCAAGCCGCGGTCCAGGCCGACCTGTTCGGGCTAGCGATCATCGGTGTCCTGACCTCGGTGATCGGAGCCTATTATTATCTGCGGATCATCAAGACGATGTACTTTGACGAACCCGCCGCTGAATTTGCGACGTCGGACAGCCGGATTAACAGCGGCCTCATCGGTGTGGCGGCCATCGCCTGCTCGCCGCTTGGTATGCTGGCCATCGGCCCCCTCGCCACGGTTGCAGCCGCGGCCGCGCAGTCGATGCTGCCCTGAGTGAGCGCCCGGCACCCAAATATCCGTCATCCTGACGAAAGTCAGGACCTCCCTCCGGGCAGCCGCGACGCCCGACGAGGTCCTGACTTTCGTCAGGATGACGTGTGATTTTGGATATCCACTCATTTGTTGATCATCACCCACCTCCCCGAGGTCACCTCGACCAACGACTGGATCGCCGAACGCGCTGCCGGTTTGGCAGATGACAGCTGGGTCCGCGCAGACCGCCAGACAGCGGGCAGGGGCCGCCGGGGCCGTGTCTGGGCCTCCGATACCGGAAATCTGTTCGCCAGCGTCTGGTGCCGCCCGCAGGCGCTTGAGGGGGCATCCCAGCAGCTGAGCTTCGTTGCGGCTCTGGCGCTCGATGCCGCGCTGCAATTCTACGTGCCTGCTGAACGCCTCTCGCTCAAATGGCCCAATGATGTGCTGCTCGACGGAGTGAAGTGCGCCGGGATTCTGCTCGAAGGTCAGCCGGGCGGTACGATCATCGGGATCGGTGTCAACCTCGCCCATCATCCGCAGGCGACCGAACGCCCGGCAACGTCGCTTCCCGCCGCCGGGATTGCCTCGCCAGCGCCGGCCGAATTTGCCGAGCGGCTGGCCACTGCGCTTTCGGCCATTCGCCAAATCTGGCGCGATGGCGGCTTTGACCCGATCCGGACCCTGTGGCTGTCCCGCGCAGCCGGGAAGGGGGCGCAGCTCGAAGCGCGTCTCGGCACCGAAACGGTCATCGGTCGGTTCGAGGACCTTGCCGCAGACGGTGCATTGCTGTTGCGACTGCACAGCGGGGCCGTCCGTGCTATTCACGCCGGCGAAGTGTTCGGGCTATAGGAGGCGTCATGCTGCTCGCTATCGACGTCGGAAATACCAACATCGTCTTTGCCTTGATGGCGGATGGCGCGGTCCGTCACCGCTGGCGGATTTCAACCGAACATGGCCGTACCGCCGATGAATATGCGGTCTGGCTGTCGCAGCTGATGCAGCTGGAAGGGGTTGAGCGGACCACGATCAGCGCTGCCGTCATTTCTACCGTCGTGCCGCCGACGCTTTTCAACCTTCGGCGCCTGTGCACCAAATATTTCGCGGTGGAGCCGCTGGTTATCGGGGATCCCGGCGTCGATCACGGCATCCGGCTTGATGTCCCAAACCCGGCAGAAGTCGGGGCCGATCGCATCGTCAACTCAGCGGCGGGGCATCATCTGATCGGCGGCGATCTGATCATTGTCGACTTTGGCACCGCCACGACGTTCGACGTCATTATCGATGGTGCCTATGTCGGCGGAGCGATTGCGCCGGGCATCAATCTGTCGATGGAGGCGCTGTATATGGCTGCGGCCAAGCTGCCGCGCATCGCCATTGAAGCTCCTCCTGGAAACCGCGCCACCGCGCAGGGAACAGTGCCCGCCATGCAGTCGGGCGTGTTCTTTGGCTATGTCGGGCTGGTTGACGGATTGGTGGGACGCATTAAATTGGAGCATGGCGCACCGATGACGGTGGTTGCCACCGGCGGTCTCGCCGGACTTTTTCAACGGCACACGGATGTGATTGATCGGGTCGATGGCGACCTGACAATCCGTGGGCTGGCGCTGATACATGCGCTTAACCAAAA
>JAYVLC010000180.1:0-5690 GCA_043759675.1 Sphingosinicellaceae bacterium | reverse complement strand
TATGCGGCGGGGAGCGCGGACACTGCGCGACTTGCTGCGGTGCGGGCCGAACGGGCGACGGCCAGCGAGGAGTATTTTGCCGCCCATGCTGTCGAGTGGGACGGAATTCGGTCGCTGCATGTGGCAGACGAAGCCGTTGAAGCCGCCGTGACCAACGCAATGGGTGGGCGGCAACTTGGCAGTCTGATCGACATCGGAACCGGAACGGGTCGGATGATCGAATTGCTGGGTCCGTCGGCGACAACCGCGCTCGGGATCGACCGTTCGCCGGAGATGCTGCGGATCGCGCGGGCCAAGATCGAGGCTGCCGGCGTAACCAGCGCCCAGGTCCGTCATGGTGACATGTATGCCTTGCCGGTTGCCGATGGCGCTGCCGACACGGTGATTCTGCATCAGGTTCTGCACTACGCTCAGGAACCGGCTGATGCGATCACGGAGGCTGCGCGGGTGCTCCGACCGGGGGGCTGCCTGCTGATCGTGGATTTCGCGCCGCACACTCGGGAGGAGTTCCGCAGCCATCATGCGCACGCCCGGCTTGGCTTTGAGGAGTCTGTGGTTACCACATGGATGGCGGCGGCCGGGCTTGAGGCTGGCGTGGTGGCGACGTTGCCGGGGGATCTGACGGTCAATCTATGGCTTGGCAGGCGCGGAACCCCGATCCGTGCAGAAGCCGCATGACGCTGTCATTTTCCCAGATGACCGAAGCTTCGCGGGCAGTCAGCGCGCCGCTGTACGCTGATCTTGCGGGCGATATTGAGGTGTCGTTCGAGTTCTTTCCCCCCAAGACTGAAGCGATGGAAGTGACGTTGTGGGAGTCGGTCAAGACACTTGAGCCCCTCAACCCCCGCTTTGTCTCGGTGACCTACGGGGCTGGTGGATCAACCCGCGAGCGGACCCATGCTACCGTGGCTCGGATTCGGCGCGAGACCGGGATTGAACCGGCGGCTCACCTGACCTGCGTTGATGCGACGCGCGACGAGATTGATAGCGTGGCGCGCGACTATTGGGCGGCTGGGATCCGTCACATTGTGGCGTTGCGTGGTGATCCGCCAAGGGCCGGCGAACGCTTTGCGGCGCTGCCAGCGGGCTATGGATCGGCGGCCGACCTGGTGGCGGGACTGCGGCGCGTCGCGGACTTCGAGATATCGGTTGGCTGCAATCCGGAAGGTCACCCGGAGGCGGTGTCGGTGGCTGCCGATATCGACAATCTGAAGCGCAAGCTGGATGCCGGTTCCAGCCGCGCCATCAGCCAGTTCTTTTTTGAACCTGAATGTTTTTTCCGGTTTCGCGATGCGGTCGCGGCGGCCGGCATCGCCGCCGAGATTGTGCCGGGCATTCTGCCGGTCAGCAATTTTGCCCAGGCCGCGCGCATGTCGGCGATGAACGGGACGAGCGTGCCGCCATGGCTGGCCAGGCTCTATCATGGCCTGGACGATAAGCCTGCTGCGCGCCAGCTGGTGGCAGCGACGGTCGCTGCCGAAATGTGCCGGCGCCTCTATGCCGGGGGGGTGCGCCAATTCCATTTCTACACCTTGAACCGGGCTGAATTATCCTATGCGATCTGCCATCTGCTTGGCGTTCGCGGTGCCCCGGTTGCGCAGGAGATCGTTCAGTGATCGCCAGTCAGGCTGCCATTCGGCTGCGCGCCGAAGCCGCCACGCGCATCCTGCTGGCCGACGGTGCCTGGGGTACGATGATTCAGGGCTATGGCCTCGACGAGGCCGGATATGCCGGATCGCTTGGGTTGAGGCGCGACCAGAAGGGCAACAATGACATGTTGTGCCTGACCCGCCCGGACATCATCGCAGCGATCACGCAGGGCTATCTCGATGCCGGGTCGGACATCGTGTCGACCAACACGTTTAGCTCGACGACCATTAGCCAGGGCGACTATGGCGCGGAGCATCTGGTGCGCGATCTCAATGTCGCTGCGGCGCAGATTGCCCGCAGGGCCGCTGATGCGGCACAGGAGAAGGACGGCCGCCCGCGATTTGTTGCCGGGGCGCTGGGACCGACGAACAAGACATTGTCACTGTCGCCTGACGTCAACGATCCGGGGTTCCGCGAAGTCGATTTCGACGGGATGAAATCCGTCTACGCCGAACAGGTGTCGGCGCTGGTCGACGGCGGTGTTGATTTTATCCTGATCGAGACGATCTTTGATACGCTGAACGCCAAGGCAGCGATCATGGCGACCATGGAGGAGGGCGAGCGGCGTGGTGTCGAACTGCCGCTGATGATCTCCATGACCATCACCGACATGTCAGGCCGCAACCTGTCGGGCCATGCGATCGACGCCTTCTGGTGGGCGGTGCGGCATGCCAAGCCACTGACCATTGGGCTGAACTGCTCGTTCGGGGCTGATTTGCTGCGTCCGCACGTGCAGGCGCTGAGTCGACTCGCTGACACGCTGGTGATGGCTTACCCGAACGCCGGGCTGCCAAACGACCTTGGCGAGTATGACGAGACTCCGGGGACGACCTCAAGCCAAATCGCCGATTGGGTGACGAGCGGTTTGGTCAACATTGTTGGCGGCTGCTGTGGCACGACGCCGGCGCACATCACGGCAATTGCCGAGGCAGTGGCCGGCTACCCGCCGCGCGTCATACCCAGGCTGGCGCCCGTCACGCGCTTGGCCGGTCTCGACCCCATGATCCTTGCAGCCTAGGTCCGACATGACTGCAATCAGCCCTGCGCTGCTCCCTGAGCGCGACCCTGACGCCACGGCCGTGCGCACGGCGACGTTCGTCAACATCGGCGAACGAACCAATGTCACGGGATCGGCGCAGTTCAAAAAGCTGATCATGGCGGGGGACTACCCGGCAGCCGTCGAAGTCGCGCGCCAGCAAGTCGACAATGGCGCGCAGATCATCGACGTCAACATGGATGAAGGCTTGCTCGATTCCGAGCTTGCGATGACGACCTTTCTGAAGCTGATCGCCGCGGAGCCCGACATCGCCCGGGTCCCGATCATGGTCGACTCGTCGAAGTGGTCGGTGATCGAGGCTGGCCTGAAATGTGTGTCGGGCAAACCCATCGTCAACTCAATCTCGATGAAGGAGGGCGAGGGACCGTTCCTCGAAGCCGCGCGCAAGGTCCGCCGCTACGGTGCTGCCGTGGTTGTCATGGCGTTCGATGAGACCGGGCAAGCCGACACCGCAACCCGCAAGGTCGAAATCTGCGAGCGTGCGTACAAGCTGCTGGTGGGCAACGGGTTCCCGCCCGAAGATATCATCTTTGATCCCAACATCTTTGCGGTCGCGACCGGTATCGAGGAGCATAATAATTACGGCGTTGATTTTATCGAGGCCTGCCGGGAAATCCGGATCCGCTGCCCGCACGCGCACATCTCGGGTGGCGTTTCCAATCTGAGCTTCTCGTTCCGCGGCAATGAGCCGGTGCGGCGCGCAATGCACTCGATTTTCCTGTTCCATGCCATTCAGGCCGGGCTCGATATGGGGATCGTGAATGCCGGGCAGCTCGACGTCTATGATGCCATCGATCCCGAACTGCGCGAGGCCTGCGAGGACGTCATCCTCAATCGGCGCGACGATTCGACTGAGCGCTTGGTGGCTTTGGCAGAGCGGTACAAGGGCACGACGCCGGTTGAAGACAAGATCGCAGCGGAATGGCGCGGCTGGCCGGTTGAACGGCGGCTGGCGCATGCGCTGGTCAAGGGGCTTGACGCCGATGTCGTTGCGGACACTGAAGAAGCACGGTTGCTTGCCACGCGCCCGATCGAAGTCATCGAAGGCCCGCTGATGGCCGGGATGAATATCGTTGGCGACCTGTTCGGCGCCGGCAAAATGTTCCTGCCGCAGGTGGTGAAATCCGCGCGGGTCATGAAGAAGGCGGTCGCGCATCTGTTGCCCTACATCGAGGCGGAAAAGTCGGAAGGCGCGCAAACCAAGGGCCGCATCGTGATGGCAACCGTCAAGGGTGACGTCCACGATATCGGCAAGAATATCGTTGGCGTCGTGCTCCAGTGCAATAATTTCGAGGTCATCGATCTTGGCGTCATGGTTCCGTTCCAGGATATTTTGAAGGCGGCACGCGATCACAACGCCGACATGATCGGCCTGAGCGGGCTGATCACGCCGTCGTTGGACGAGATGGTGACGGTTGCGGCCGAGATGCAGCGCACCGGCATGACGATGCCGCTGCTGATTGGCGGCGCGACGACCAGCCGGGTACATACCGCCCTCCGCATCGAGCCAGCCTATACCGGCCCGGTCATCCACGTGCTTGACGCGAGCCGTGCCGTTGGCGTGGCATCGGCGCTGACCTCGGAGACGATGAAGGACGACCTCATCGACCGGACGCGCCGCGAATATGCCGATATCCGGATTGCCAGGGCGAACAAGGGCGAGTCGAAGCTGGCGACACTTGAAGCGGCGCGCCGGAATGCTTTTGTTGCCGATTTTGCAGCCCATCCTCCCGTGGCACCGAGTTTTGTGGGTGCGCAAGCCTTCACCGTACCGGTTGCCGAATTGATTCCAGTCATCGACTGGACGCCGTTCTTCCGCTCATGGGAGCTGGCCGGCAATTATCCGGCAATTCTCAGTGACGACGTGGTGGGTGAAAGCGCGACTGGGTTGTTCGCGGATGCCCAGACGATGCTCGGCCAGATTGTTGCCGAGGACTGGCTGCAGGCGAAGGCTGTTGTCGGATTTTGGCCGGCGCGGCGGGACGGCGACGATGTATTGCTGTTCGCCGACGAGCCGCGCAGCGAACTGCTGATGCGCGTCCCCTTCCTGCGGCAGCAGATCGACAAGCGCGAAGGGCGCGCCAATATGTGCCTGGCGGATTTCATTTCCCCCAATGCTGACTGGCTGGGTGGTTTTGCGGTGACCGCCGGGTTGGGCATCGAACCGCATCTGGCCAGGTTCAAAGCCGAGCATGATGATTATTCCGACATTCTGCTGAAGGCGCTTGCCGACCGGCTGGCCGAGGCAATGGCCGAATATATGCATCGGAAAGTGCGCCGCGACCTGTGGGGCTATGCGCCGGACGAGGCGCTGCCGAACGAGGATCTGATCCGGGAAAAATATCACGGTATTCGCCCGGCACCAGGCTACCCGGCATGTCCTGACCATAGCGTAAAGCCTGACCTGTTCCGCCTGCTCGGTGCCGGCGCGGCGACCGGCATGGTGTTGACCGAGAGTTTTGCGATGCTGCCGACCGCAAGCGTATCCGGCTATTATTTTGCGCACCCCGATGCGGCCTATTTCGGTGTCGCCCGGATCGGACCTGATCAGGTCGCTGACTATGCTGCACGGCGCGGGGTCAGCATCGAACAGGCTGAAACCTGGCTTCGGCCAAACCTTCACTGATCGGATATGGGCTGGTCGAGCTGCGATCGCTCTGCCATGTTTTGCGGATGATCCGGTGGGTGGTGGCGGCTCTGGCGGTAGGATTGGTGTGGCTGGTCTGGCCCGATGCCAGCTGTGCGCCGTTTCGCCAGCCCGGCAGCGAGGTCTGGCTGGCGCTTGGCCAGTCGAACGCCGGCAATCATGGCGAGCGGCGCTATACCGGGTCGGCAGGCGTCTTTACATTTGATGGTCAGCGCTGTGTCCCGGCCCAAGATCCGATGCCGGGGACCAGCGGGGCTGGCGGCAGCGTCTGGGTGGCGCTCGCCAATCGCTGGGTCGCCGAGGGCCGAGCGCGGCAGGTCCTGGTCGTCACACGTG
>JAYVLC010000179.1:0-3396 GCA_043759675.1 Sphingosinicellaceae bacterium | reverse complement strand
GTTTCGTCGGTGAAGGTCTGGCTCATTCCCCGCTCAACTTCGGGGCACGTTTTTCACGGAATGCCGCAACGGCTTCGGCGCGGTCGGCGGTCATGTTCGACATCATCTCGTAGGCAATCGATGCATCCATCATCTGCGACACCAGCGCCTTCAGCGGCATGTTGGTGACCGTCTTGGTCCACCGCACCGCCCAGCGCGGGTTCGCCAGAATTTTCGCGGCCACCTCCGCGACCTTGGCATCAAGCTGGTCGGACGGAACCGCGTGATTGATCAGGCCGATGTCCGCCGCCTTCGCAGCCGTCAGCAGATCACCAGTCATCAGCAATTCCTTGGCGCGGGCATAGCCGATCAGCTGCGGCCAGATCACCGCGCCGCCATCACCGGCCACCAGCCCGACCTTGACATGCGGGTCGCCGATCACCGCGCGCTCGTCGGCGATAATGATATCGCAGAGCAGCGCCAGCGTCGCGCCAAGGCCGGCTGCTGCCCCGTTCATCCGGCAGATCACCGGCTTTTCGATGTCGAGCAGCGAGGTCACGATCCGCTTCGCATCCCAGCCGATGTCGCGGAATTTTGCCGGGTTGGCGATCTGTTCGGCAAACCAGTCAAAATCGCCGCCAGCACAGAAGGCACGGCCTTTGCCGGTCAGGATGATGAGGTCGCTGTCGGGATCGTGCTGGAGGTCGGTGAAGACCCGTGCCAACTCGTCATGTAGCGCCGCATCAACGCCATTCACCGGTCCGGGAGCCGCGATGGCAGCCGTCAGGATGCGGCCATTGCGGGCGAATTCAAATCGGCTGTAGCTGTCAAAATTCATGTCGCGCTCTCAATCCGGACCAGACGTCGGCCGAAATCGCTGCCGCTGAACAGTTCGCAAAACAGGCCCGGCATGGCCTCGATCCCGTCGCGGATCACCTCACGGCTAGCCAGCTTTCCGTCGCGGATCAGCGCCGCGACTTCGGCCTGCGCGGCGGGAAATTGCGGCAGATCATCGAATACGACCATCCCCTCCATACGCAGCCGCTTAGCGATGAACTCGCGGGTGTTTCTGATGCCTGTGACCTGATCCGCCGGCGTGTTGTAGTCGGCGACCTGCCCGGAAATCACGATGCGGCCGCGCGGGCGCATCATTGGCAGGACCCGATCAACCGACGCGTTGCCGACATTGTCGAACAGGACGTCGACCCCTTCTGGAAACGCGTCCGCAATCTGTTGATCAAGATTGGGCGCGCGGTAGTCGATGGCCGCATCGAACCCGGCCTTTTCCACCAGCCAGCGCCGCTTGTCCGCGCCGCCCGCCAGACCAACGACTTTTGCCGCGCCCCAATGCTTGGCCAATTGTCCCGCAGTTGCCCCAACCGGACCCGCCGCCGAGGTGACCAGCACCCGCGCGCCTTCCTCAAGTCTGGCAACCCGCTTCAGCCCGAAATATGCGGTCATCCCCGGCACCCCGAGCACCCCGAGCCAGGTGGTCAGCCGGACGCCGAGGTCTGGCAACACGGCGATATAGCCGCGACCGTTGGAGATACTGTGGGTCGCCCAGCCACCTGCCCCCAAAGTAAGGGCCGTCCCAACCGGATAGCGATCATTGCGACTTTCGATCACACGACCGACCGAAAACCCGTCGATTGTTGCCCCCGGTTGCAGCGGCGGCGCATAGCTCGCTCCCGGCGACAGGCGCGAACGGGTTCCCGGATCAGCCGAGGCATAGTCATTGGCCACCAGAAATTGGTGCTCGGCCAGATCCGGGATCGGCACGGTCTCGATGCGAAAATCATCGGGCGACGGCGCGCCCGCGATGTGGCGCGCAAGCACCACCCGGGTCATCTGACGTTTGCTCATCATGCGCTCCCACTATGCTTGGCTCGACATTGGCCCGTCCTTATGGGCAAGGGCAAGCGCTCGCAGATGAGAGGGTGCCACCGCTTGCCCTTGCCAACCGGGCGAGCGGCGGCTTCTATGGGTTTGGGAAACGGGGCACGACGAATCAGATGAGCGATAGAGCCAACGCCGCAGCTAAGGAGCGCACCGATCAGCTCACCGACATGCGTGCGGTCAATCAGCAGTTACAGGCAACGATTGACGAATTGCGAATCCGGCTGGAGGCCGGGAGGCACGAGGCGGCGGCGGAAGTTTCCCGGGCGCGCGCCGCTATGGCCGACGAGATTGCGCAGCTAAAGGCCGCTGTGCAATCAATGCGCGAGCGGCTTGATGCGCAAATGGCGGAAGGGGATACAGCCATCCAGACGGTCAGGGCGTCCAACAGCGGTGAAATGAAGCAATTTGTGACCACGATCAATCAGTTGCGGAGCGAGCTGGAAGCGCAAAAAGCAAGCGGAGAACAGGCGTTGGGTGACATGGCGGGGGATTTCGCGCGGGAACGCGGGACGTTGCAGAACCAGGTTCAGGCGATCCGGCTTGAGCTGGAGAAGCGCCCTTGAACGCTCCGATTCAGCGGCGCAGCACCGCCAAGCCACGGCTGACCAATGCAGTTGCCCTGCGGCGCGCCAACGTCCTGCTCGAAGTCTCGCGCCGCTGTGCCCAGACCTCCAGCCTCGACGGCATATTGGAGGTTCTGGTTGAACTTACCTCGCGGGAGCTCGATTGCGACCGCGGCACCTTGTTTCTCAACGACCCGACCAGCGGCGAGCTGTTCTCGCGCGTGGCCCAGGGCGGGCTGTCGCGTGAAATCCGGATTCTCAACAGCACCGGTATTGCCGGCGCGGTGTTCCAGTCCGGCGAGCCGCTGATCATCGACGAGCCCTATGCCGACCCGCGTTTCAACTCCTCAGTTGATGAACGCACCGGCTTCCGGACCGAAAGCATCATCTGCGTCCCCGTCCGCACCATGTCTGACGAAGTCATCGGCGTGATGCAGAACCTCAACAAACGTGGGGAAAAGTTCAACGACGACGATCTGGCCCTGCTGCTGGAGATGACGCGGCAGGCCGCTGTGGCACTGCAGAGCCTGCAATATTTCGAGCAGATCGAACAAATCCGCATCAAGGAAATGTCGTTCCTTGAACTGGTGTCCGACATCAATTCCGAATTTGACCTGTCGTCCTTGTTGCAGCGGGTCGTTGCCGAAACCTGCAAGATGCTATCGTCCGAACGCGCGACGATCTTCCTGCATGACCCTGCAACAGGCACGTTGTTCTCCCGCGTCGCCAGTGGCGCGGAGATTGCCGAAATCCGGCTGCCAAGCTTTGCCGGGATCGCCGGCGCGGTGTTCACGTCGGGCAACAGCATGAACATCCCTTATGCCTATGCCGATTTGCGCTTCAATCCGGCGTTTGATCGCCAGACCGGCTTTTTCACCCGCTCGATCCTGTGCGTGCCCATAGTCAACAAGGACAGCAAGGTGATCGGCGTCACCCAGGTGCTCAACAAAAAGGG
>JAYVLC010000178.1:0-9698 GCA_043759675.1 Sphingosinicellaceae bacterium | reverse complement strand
CGCCGAGGACGACCTTTGCATCAATCGCCATGCGCGGCCCTGCCAGCCGCTCCACGAAACCACCTGCCACCAATCCCGGCGCAGCGGTCCCGGTCACCTGGAAGGTGCCGGTGTCGGCGGTCACCGTCAGTGCGGCCAGCGCCCTGCCGCCCACCGTTGCATCGGCCCGACCGCGCCACGCGCTCCATTTGCCATCGCCGGCCACGCTTGCAGCCAGCCCCTGTTTCACGCCGAGCAAGCCGGTCAGCATGCCAGGCGCCGGGGCAGTCAACCGCGCATCAATGTCGAAACGGTCGCGGTCTGGTTCGGCGTCGAGGCTCAGCGTCAGCCGGTCACCGCCACCCAGAACATGCGCGTCCGCCTCGACCAGCGCGCGACCAGACTTGATATCAACCCTGCCGGTCAGTGTCGCTTCGTGGCGCCGACCCACGACCGGCGCTTCGATGATGATACGCCCGAGCGACAGCTTGCCGACGCGGATATCGATATCGGGCAGGATTGGCCCTTTCGGGTCAGTCTTGTTGAGCCTTGGCACCCGCAGCCAATCGACGACCGGGGCGTTCAGCTCGCGCACTTCAACCTGATTTTGCAGCAGCTGGGCCGGGTGCCAGTCGAGGGTCGCCACAGGCACCCGCACGAACACGCCGTTGCGATCCGAGAAGGTCAGATCATGCAGAGTTGCCCGCCCATAGATCGAGCCGTCGATCCGCCCGACGGCAATGCGCAGACCCGACTCAGGCGCGACCCTCGCCAGTTGCCGCGCGAGAAAAGCACGCCCGCTATCGGTGTTGATCAGCGGGATGGCGGCCAATCCAAACAGCAGGAGCAAGCCAAGGCCCACCGCGACCCAGCCGGAAATGCCGCGAAGCCGGGCCATCAGAACGCCTGCCCCAAAGCGACGTTGACCGCCACACGCCCTTCGCCGCGCTGCCGGTTGATCGGCGTTCCAACGTCAATCCGGATCGGACCGAAACTGCTATGGTAGCGAACGCCAATGCCGGCGCCGAACCGGAAACTGTCAAACTTGGGGACCGGGCCGGTGAATATCTGGCCGCCGTCCAGAAACGGCACGATCCCAAAATCACCAAAGCGCGCCCGTAACTCGATAGCGGCCTCTGCGAGGGACCGGCCACCGATCGGGTCGCTGAACGCATCCTTCGGCCCGATAGCCTGATAGCCAAAGCCGCGCACCGATCCGCCGCCGCCGGCGTAGAAACGCCGCGAAGCGGCAATGCGGTCCCGACTTGCGCCAAAAATGCTGCCGACCCGCACCCGACCGGCCAGCACATATTTTTCGCGCGCGAACGACTTGTAGGCGCTGCCGTCCAGCTGGGCGCGCAGATAACCGAAGGCGCTATTCTGGAACGAAGCCTCGGGGCTGATCCGGCCCGCCAACCGGAAGCCCTGCTTTGGATCCAGCAGATCATCGCTCCCGTCGTAGCCAAGCGTCACGGGTGCCGCGGCAATCAGGAAGGTCCGGCGACGGTTGAGGTTGCGGACCAGATCAGTGTCGGTTTCATCGGTTGCGATGAACTCGGCGCCGTAGGAATAGGTCCAGAGCTTTTGCCAGATCAGGTTGGTTTCGCGGGTCAGCGCGCCGCCCACTGCAAAGCTGCGCGCCGTATAGGCTGCCCTGTTCTCGTGGCTTGCCTCGCTGCGCAGCAGCAGCACATTGTCGCGCATCCGGAAATTGTGAAAGCGGACTTCGCCCGCCAGCCGCTGCTCGTCGGTGCCGACTACGGTCCGAACAGTCAGCGCGCCTTCCGGCTTTACCAGCGCACGATGTTGCCAGCTTGCTTCAACCCGGATGCCCTCGCCGGTCGAATAACCAGCCTGTGTCGTGACCGTTCGCGGCGGGGCGCGCAGTGTCGCCACATCAACATCGACGACCTGATCGCCGTCAAGCTCTGCGCCGGTCAGGACTGGCTTCAGCGCGACACTGCTGAACAGTCCGGTGGCGACCAGCGCACGCCGCAAATCTTCGACCTGCCGGGCATCATAGAGCGCGCCCGGCTTGAACCTTGCCAGACTGCCGATATGCCTCGGCCCCATCAGCTTGCGGTCGTCAAGCTGGATCATGCCAAAGCGCGTGCGCGGTCCCGGCGTTACCGGCACCAGATATTCGGCGGTCTGGCTATCATGATCGATCAGGATGTCGCGCTCGCCCACCATGACAAACGGATAGCCCTTGTTGGGCAACTGGGTCCGGATGCGAGTCTCTCCGGCCAGCACCACAGCGGCATCAATCGGCTCCCGGGCGCGCAGCCGCAGCGTATCGAGCACAAGCGTGCGCGGTGCCCCCGGCGGGGTCACCACATCAACCCGGGTCAGCGTGTAGCGCGGGCCTGGCTCCACGGTCAGGGTGACTATCGTTGGTGCGCCCCTGGCTTCTCCGGGCCGGATCTCGCTCGTGGTCCGCCCGGCATACCAGCCACCGGCCCGCAGCAGGATCTCGATGGTCGCAACGTCTTCACGTGCACGCCGGTCAAGCTGCGCGACATTCTCGGCGGTCTTGCCTTTCTCGAGGGCCGAAAGCGCCCTGAATCTTGCATCGAGACCGACATCGTCCAGCCCCTCAACCACCATCTGGTATCGGACCTCGGTCTCCGGTGCATCGTCGGTCAGCCGCGCGGCTTCCGCCCCAACGCTCATGTCCGGCCACGCGATGCCAAGCTCCTCCAGCGGCGCGAGTGGCGCGCCCGGGTCGATGGCAGGTTCGGCGGCCTGCTGCGCCCGCACCGATCCAGCGCCCAGCACAGCCGCGCTTGTCAGAATGACGGCCAGCGCAGTGCGCGGCCGGACGAACGGGAAACCCATCATCATGTCCTAGCGAACCCGTGCGCACAGGCAAAGGCTTCGGCGGTCGAATGATGCTGGAGCACGGCAACCCGTGAAACGTGGCGCATGGTGGGCCCGCAGTGACGCGTTCTTCCAAAACAGGGGCTTAACGAACCGCCGTGGGCGTGGCATGAGCCGGGGCATGGCCCGGAATCAGAAATCCTTCGCAGGCGGCATCCTGATCACCCTCTGCCTGTTGATCGGCTCGGGCGTCGGCGTTGCGATCAACGAGCCGTCTGCCGGCTTTGTCGGCGGTTTGGTGACGGGTAGCGTCGGCGCGGTCGCGCTGGCAGTTTGGGGCAGACAGACGAGGCCCTGAATGACCGTCACTATTTGTGATATCCCGCCGGGAACCTGTCTTGACGCAGCCGCGATCCAGCGCGCCGACTATCGCGATTCCTTCCGGGTTGCGGTGCGCGACCCCAACCAGTCAGTTGTCGAGTTGTTTTCGGCGATTTTCGGACACCTCCCGTTGCCGATGAAGCTGCTGCTGGTTGCCCGCAACGGCTTGGCACGGTTGATCGGCCTTGAGGCCCCGACCACTTCCGAGGTCATGAACGTCAAGGTCGCCGGCCCCTACACCCCCGGCGACAAGATCGGCGTCTGGCCCCTGTACACCCTCACCGACGCGGAACTGATCGCCGGGCGTGACAACTGGCACATGGATTTCCGGCTGTCGGTGTTCCGGCAATCTGGCGCGCGCGACAGCAGCGTGATTGTCACGACGATCTGCACCGTCAACAACCTGTTCGGCCGGATTTATCTGACCTGCATCATCCCGTTCCACCGCTTCGGCGTCCAGCGGATCCTGGCCAACGCCGCCGCGGCGGGACGGTTGTGATGTAACTGCCGGATCGGTCAGACCCTTGTCAGCGTGTATCGAATTCGATACACATGCACCGTGAAGCGGATCACCTTCCTCGGCGATAGCCTGAGTCGGCTGCGCAACTTCCCGGCTGATGCGCGGACCGAGGCGGGATATCAGCTGAGTGAGGTTCAGGCGGGCCGCGATCCGGGTGACTGGAAACCGATGAAATCGGTCGGCCCCGGCGTCCGCGAGGTCCGGATACGCGAGGCGTCAGGTGCATACCGCGTGATCTATGTGGCGGCGCTCGCCGACCAACTGCTCGTGTTGCATGCCTTCCAGAAGAAGACGCAGGCGACGTTGAAGAAGGACATCGACCTGGCCGCCAAGCGGCTGCGCGAATGGAGGGACTGACGATGGATGTGCAGACGTTTGACAGTATATTCGACGCCCTCGCTGACACCCCGGCCGAGGCCGCGAACATGAAGGCCCGGGCCGAGCTGCTGTCGGCGCTGCGGGTTCGCGTCGGCGCGTGGAATCTGCCGCAGGAAGCTGCCGCAGCCCGCCTCGGGATTACCCGACCCCGGCTCAATGATCTGCTGCGCGGCAAGCTGGGGAAATTCTCGCTCGACGCGTTGGTGAATTTGACGACCGGGGCAGGCCTGGTGCTGGAGATCAGAGTCGCAGAGGCGGCGTAGAGCGTTCCGTATTTGGCCAGCACACGGGGTCGCGCTCGAAGTCGCCTTGCAATCGCGCCGGCCTCTTCCTACCATCCGAATGTTCGTGTTTGGGCTATTGGGTGAGGCTGTGATCGGCATGGAAGCAAAACTCGCAGAAATCAGCAAAGTCATTCGCGATCACAAGGAGGTTTTGCTGACCGAAGAGGCAGCAAAGAACGCCTTGGTTATGCCATTTCTCCAAGCCTTGGGATTCAATGTTTGGCGTGTATCCCCCTTGCATACGTGAATCTTTGGTTCAGCCTGTGTTAGGCTCCTCGGACTAAACGGGGGAAACGATGGCCATATTGACACTGACGGATACGCCACCCCCCACCCCTCCCAAAGCAGACTTCGGTTTTGAGATTGATTTCCAGCGAGGCGTTGGCCCAGCATCGCGCGTTTTCACTGCGACACACGATTTTATCAAGGCCTGCGAGGCCCTTGACGATGAACTGGTTCGCTCAATCGACTCCAGCATAGAGACGATTCTGGTTTTGGAGGATATCCAAGCCGGTTCGATCAAGACGTGGCTGCGCAACACCATGTCCGCAACAGACGATGACGCGCTCAAGACGCTCGACTGGAAGCCTTTAGTCGGTAAATATCTTGTTCGTGCCAAGTATGCGGTGATCCGCTGGATAGACGACGACACGGCCCCTCGGAGTCTTCCCGACCTGCGTAGGGAGTTGCAGCGCATTGCGTCTGAAACCGACGTGAGGCACTTGCCGGACTATAGCGCGCCGTCCCCTGGCGCACTGGTGTCCGCGATCCGCGACTTTCAAGCGGTCAAGGATCGTCTGGTGCCGGGGGACCGAGCGACGCTTTTGACCAGTGAGGGGAACTTGGAGTTCAATCTTTCGGTCACCCTTCATGTCGAGGATATCGAGGCGCTTGCGGTCGCCCGCACTATCGACGTGCCGCCAACGGAAATGATCCTCCCGGTCAAGAAGCCGGACTATCTCGGGGACAGCAAATGGGAGTTGCGCCACGGCAAACGCAATATCAGCGCGAAGATTGAGCATCCGGAATGGTTGCGCAAATTCCAGCAGCGCCAAGAGGACGTCCGTCCCGGCGACGCCCTGCGCTGCATGGTTCAAATCACCTATCTCTATGGCTTCGACAATGAGCTTCTAACGGAGCGTTATACCGTGCTGAAGGTTCTGGAAGTGCTGGTGAACCGCGTTGAGGTTCTGCAGTTGCCATTCAGTGGAGACGACGATGCCGAGTCTTCGTGACGCTCAAAAAGCTGGCGATTTTGAGACCTTCATCGCGGCCCGCGAAGCCGAGGGGCAATCCCCCGGCGACGCTGGCAAACTCAATCGCGTCGTGAAGCGCCTGACGGAAACACCGAAAGTAGTTCTGCGAGCATCGAGGCGGGCTGGTTCCGGCGATTGAAGCGGTATTCAAACTCCTTGGCGTAGATGCCGAGATGCTTGGGGCTAACGCTGGTATGCGTTCCCTCAATCGACTTTTTCAGGTGACGCCAGAAGCCTTCAATCGCGTTCACGGTTGCGCCGTCAAACCCGACATATTCATGCGCGCCGTGGTTTACCGTCATGTGGCGGTAGCCCTCGTTGTACAGCCCCTTGTAGCTGTTGAGTTCGTCGGTGTGCAGTTCGCCACCCGGCAGCACGTTGGCCGTCACGAACGGCTGTAGCGTCACCCGGCGCTGGTTGGGGACAACCGCTGTGATCAGCTTACCGCCGCGCTCCAACGCGCCGACAACGACCGTCTTGCCAGCCGAGCCACGCATGTGCGTCCCGCGCTGCACACCGCCGACAAGCGTTTCGTCAACCTCAACAGCCGTGCCGGGGCCACCGATTGGAGCCTCCCCGTCAACGTCAGCCATGTGCAGGCGAATTTCGCGGGCCATGCGCCATGCGGTCTTATACGTCACGCCGATCTGGCGTTGCAGTTCCTTGGCGCTCACACCGTGGCGCGTCGTGGTGAACAGGTGGACGGCGTAGAACCATGATTGCAGCGACGTGCGGGTTTGCTCGAAAGGCGTCCCGACAGTCGGGTGCAGGTGATGGCCGCACCACTGGCAGGAATAGGCCCGCTCGGCTTTGATACGCGACCAACGCGACGGACGCCCGCATGATGGGCAAGCGTGACCCTGACCGAATCGCGTGTTGAACAGGTGCGTCAGGCAGCTTTCGTCGTCAGGAAACTGCTGAAAGAACTGGCGAGTGGTGAGGGGCTTGTTGTCCATACCCCATTATATACCGCATCCGTTCTACGTATGCAAGGGGGATACACGCCCAATGTTTTTAACCCTTCCGAGGTCGTTCCCGAATTTACCTGTGATGTTGGGACAAAAAAGGGCGAAAAAGTCGACTATGCCCTCTGCCTCGGGGGAAAGCTGGTGATGTTGGTGGAGTGCAAACCTGCCAGCGTTGAATTGAGCATTAAGAATGCGTCGCAACTTTATCGTTATTTCAGTGTCACCGATGCCAGGATTGCGATCCTGACCAATGGGGTGACCTACAAGTTTTTCTCCGACCTCGACGCACCGAACAAGATGGATGAGAAGCCGTTTTTCACATGCCAGATTGACGCTATCCGAGCGCAGGACATCCGCATTTTAGCCGGCTTCACCAAAGATAATTTTGACATTGGGAAAATCGTCGATAGCGCAGTGACGCTCAAGATGCAGTCCCTTGTCGCCAAAGTGCTCGAGGCCGAGTTTGCCGAGCCGAGCGAGGATTTTGTGCGGCTGGTTGCCGCCAAGGTTCATCCCGGAAAACTGACAGCGCCGGTCAAGGAAAAATATCGATCTCTTATTGCGGGCTCGATCACCGCTCTGATCCGCGAGAAGGTAACCGAGCGGCTGAAGTCAGCTTTGACCGCCTCAGCACCGCCAGAATCAGAGGTCGAGGGCGTTTCGACGTCGGCGGAGGACTATGTGACAACTGAGGAAGAAATTTCGGGGTTCAACATCGTTCGGGCCATTGCAGCCAAAGTTGTTAATCCCAAGCGGATCGTTATGCGGGATGCCAAATCCTATTGCGCCATCCTGCTTGATGACAATAATCGCAAGTCAGTTGCAAGATTGCATTTCAACAGTCCGACGGTGCGGCATTTCGGTACATTTTCGGGCAAGGATGAAACCAGATATTTGATCGCCGATCCTGCGGATATTTATCAGTATGCCGACTCAATACTCGCGCGTCTGGTGGAACTGGAGAAGGGCTAAGCAGATTTGGGCTGCCCCGCCCGATCCCAAATGGCGGTGGAGTGAAACCCGGCAGGGCGCAGGCAAAGCCCGCGCTGTCGTCGGTCGGGTTCGCTCACGCCCCGCCGTCCGGGCGCTCGGCGTCTCCGGGCCAGCTTGCGAACGTTGGCGCATTCGCGGCGCTACCCCGATGCGCCTCCCTGCTAATTCAACCGCCGCCCGACCCAGACTACGCGGCCGATGACGGTTACGCCGTCGGGGTCGCAGTCGGGCCAGCTTGGAAAGGCCGGGTTATCGCTCAGGATGCTCAGGCGGCGGGTGGCGGGGTTGACGCCGAGGCGTTTGACCAGCAGTGCGCCGTCAACCCGCAGGACATAGATTCCGTCGCGCAGCCGGTCGCCGTCGTCATCGGTGTCGACAAGAATAGCGTCGCCGTTGGAGAGCGTTGGCAGCATCGAATCGCCCTCAACCCGGATTGTCGACAACGCCTCAACCCGGTTCGATGCCACCGCCCGCACGAAATTGGAGCGGAACGCCACCTGCGCCACGGCGCGTTCATCCTCTGCCAAAGCCCCTGCACCTGCCGAGGCACCCACATCATAGGCCTCCACGGTCACAAAATCGGCGAGGGGCGGCGGCGCGCTGCCCGCGTTGCGGCTGTCGGTCGCCGACCCGACCCGCTCCGAGACCCCGCCAAGCAGCCGCTCGCCAACCCCGAAATGCACCGACAGCCGTCGCCGGTCTTCCTCCGACAACCGGCGTGGCACCCCGCGCTTGATGAACTGCTGGATATAGGTCGGATTGCGGCCAAGCAGCCGCGACAGCGAGGCATAGTCGTCGCCACTGTTGCGGATCAGCTCATCGAGCGTGCGGCGTACGGCGATCAGATCCATGGGCCCTCCATAGGTTAATTCCTTAGCAGTAGTTTTTTACCTAGACAAGTAGGATTTCGCTTGGCACCTTCACACGCATAACGCGACTCGAAGGAGGCAATCGTGACATTGCTCAGACGGATTGAACGGCATCTGCATGACACCGGCGTCGCCGCGACGCGCTTTGGCCGCGAGGTGCTGGGCGACCCGCGCTTTGTCGATGATCTGCGGCGGATGGGCCGCGTACCAAGACCGCGCACCGAACGGCGGATTGATGCCTATCTTGCCTCCGGAAAGGGCCTCGACCGATGAAGACAATGTTGCACGATGCGCATGTTGGGCTGCTGCGAGCCCTCAGGGCCTTGCTGGCGTCAGGCGGAGTGGCGAGCGGCCTGCCGCCGCTGACGATCGAGGGCCTGTCAGCCAGACCCTGGGCAAGCGCGACCTTTACCGGACAGACGCATTGCATCGAATTGCGGGTTCGCGGCACCACCGTTGAGCCGCTGCTCACCCAGTTGCTGGCCATCGATCCGATGATCCCGGGGCACGCCCTGATCGACCTCACGATCGCCGACGTGTCCCGCACCGCTGACGGAGTCCGGGTGGTGATCGAGGCGCTGACGCTGGAGGACTAGGGCCTGGACTCCCAAAGGATATCGTTCGTGAGCCCAGGCCCTAACCCCGGAGCGTCCGGCGAATCTCCACCACCGCTGACGCGACAGCCTCAGGGTCAGCGCCGAAGCCCGGAAGCTGGCTGCCAGTCGGGAGGGACGTAAGCACCCTGGCAAGCGCATCAAAGCGCGCCGTCAGCGTCTGCTCCAGCGCATCGAGGCGTTCGGTCAGCTCTGCCCCCGAGTCGGCGGCTCGGGCAGGGCGCAACAGGTCGGTAAGCGCCACAACGGCGGCTTCGAGCTTGGCGACGCGGCGTTCAACTTCGCCCGCCTCGCGGTCATTGGCAGGGTTCGGCACCGGATCAGGGTCTTGTGCCGGCATCAGCCAGGCGTCGTTCGCGGCGACGAGTTCGACGTCACTGGCCGGGCCGCCATCGGCCACATCCGCAGGCGTTTCCAGGTCGCTGGCGACAACCTCGACCGCCGCGACGACAGGCGCAGGTGGGTCAGGCGCGTAGGGGTCCGCCCAATCATCGCGAAAACTAACGGTCGGCTGTTCGGCAGCGTCGCCGGGCGCAGCAAACATCAATTCGGGTCCCGCTGCCAGTCGGATGCGACGCCGACGCCGACGCAGCCACCACACCGCAATGGTCAGCAGCAGCAGTCCGCCAAGGCCGG
>JAYVLC010000177.1:0-2529 GCA_043759675.1 Sphingosinicellaceae bacterium | reverse complement strand
CACCGTCGGCGCGATGTTGAACAACATGAAATACAGCATCGCGTCGATGCTCTTGGTCCCGCGCTCAATGACCTTGGCCACGGCCCCGGTGCGCCGTTCGAGGTGAAACCGCAGCGACAGCCGGTGCAAATGCGCAAACACATGTTCGGCGAGGTGGCGGGTTGCGTCCTGGCCGACCCGCTCGAAGATGGTGTTGCGCAGATTATTGAACAACACCCCGGCAAAACGCGCGCCCGCATAAGCCACCACCAACGCTATCGCGATGGCCGCCTCGGGGGCTAGTCCGGGCGTCATCCGGTCGATCGCCGCTTTGTAAAGCCAGCTCATCGACAGGGTGAACCCCATCGCGATGAGCAGCAGCATGAGGGACGCAACGACGCGCACCCGCAACTTCATGTCATCAGCAGGCCACAGGAAGGGGAGGAAGCGCCGCAGCGTCCCAAAATCGACGGATTGCTTCATTGATCCCTACATAGCGACGCAACGCCGCAGCTCCAACCGGTCCATCCGCTGCAACGTACCTCCAGGCAAGCGGACTGGTAGCAGCCAGTGCGGCGCAGGAGACCCGACGTGCACCCACTCATGATCGTAATGGCGGTTCTTGGATGCGCTGACGACGCCACGCAGTGCCAACTGGTTCATCGCGTACCAACGACATATGCGTCAGTCGCCGCCTGCAACAAAGCAGCAGAGTCCGAACTTGGACGGCTCAGCGATCTCGATTATCCAACGATCATGGCACAGTGTCAGGCGGAGCCGGAGGCGGTTGTTGCAGTTGCAACCCGACCGACCTCCCGTTAGCGAACGCGCCTCCGACCGGACTATGGGAAAAACGGGGGCGCGGCACCTAAATCGGTGACGGTCGCTGGCCCGGAGACGTTACCGCTATCAGGGCCGCCAGGCGTGAAACAGGCGAATGTCGGCCTGTACCGGACGGAACGCTGCGAATGCG
This sequence comes from Sphingosinicellaceae bacterium, assembly GCA_043759675.1. Taxonomy (GTDB): domain Bacteria; phylum Pseudomonadota; class Alphaproteobacteria; order Sphingomonadales; family Sphingomonadaceae; genus JADCGM01. The sequence continues at coordinate 1,577 of JAYVLC010000177.1, read as the reverse complement.
CGGACATGTGCGCGGACACTGCGCGGTGCCGCTTGAACGGCTGGACGGACGGTGTCGCTGATCACGACAGTTGACATTGGGGGAGCCATTGCTCTTCTCCATTTCTCTCCGCAACGAAAGCCGTTGCAGTGAGGTGGATATAGTTGCTGCGGCGCAGCATTTGCAGCGGCTTGGTCGGCGGGGCAGCTATGCGCTGGGAGCATAGCCCTTGGAACTGTTGGCGTTCACCCGGCCCGCTGCACAAGTTCGAGCCAGCCCGCTTCATCAATGACTGCTACGCCGAGGCTTGCGGCCTTGGCGAGTTTTGATCCGGCACCCGGCCCGGCGATGACCAAATCGGTCTTGGCGGATACCGAACCCGCAACCTTTGCGCCCAGTCGCTCGGCCTGCGCCTTTGCCTCATCCCGGCTCAACACTTCGAGCGACCCTGTAAACACCACGGTCTTGCCGCTAACCTCTGAGTCTGTGGTTTCGTGAATCAGGTCGGCAGGCGTTACCTGCCCGAGCAAATCCGTCATGGCCGCTACGTTGTGCGGCTCTGCAAAGAAATCGACCATCGCAAATGCAACTTCGGGCCCGACGCCCGGCGTCTCCACCACGGCGGCCAGTTCTTTGGCCGCACGTGCCGCGAACTTGTCGCCACTTTCGCCGATGACGGGCTGGAGTTCAGCCCGCCGGGCGATGGCGCGGGCGATCATGTCCTCGAACATCGACCAGCTTTGGTAGCGTCGCGCCAAATCGCGGGCGGTGACCTGCCCAACGTGCCGGATTCCGAGCGCGAACAGAAACCGGTCGAGCGGCGGCTGCCGCTTTGCGTCGATCGCCGCAACCAGATTGGCGGCCCAGACACGCCCGTCCTTTTTGCGGGTGCGCAGTTGGGCCTCGGTCAGGCGGAAAATGTCCGCCGGGGCACGGACCAGCCCATCACCAAAAAAGTCCTCGATCTGCTGCAATCCCAGCCCGTCGATATCGAGCGCCTGACGCGATACGAAATGCCGCAAACGTTCGACCCGCTGCGCCGGGCAGATCAGGCCGCCGGTGCACCGAAAATCAACCTCGCCCGACTCTCGGTCCAGCGCTGACCCGCAGGCTGGACATGTCACCCAGAATTCCCAGTGCGGGCGCACAACATCCGAGGTCAGATTCTCGACAATCTGCGGGATCACATCGCCTGCCCGTTGCACCACGACCCGATCACCGGGCCGCACACCCAACCGCAAAATTTCGTCGGCATTGTGCAACGTCGCATTGGTCACGACGACACCTCCGACGGTCACCGGTGCGAGCCGGGCGACGGGCGTAATCTTGCCCGTCCGCCCGACCTGGGGGTCGATTGCGTTCAGCGTCGTTGTCGCGCGTTCCGCCGGGAATTTGTGGGCAATCGCCCAGCGCGGAGCCTTGGCGACCTGCCCCAGCCGCGCCTGCCAGTCGAGCCGGTCAACCTTGTAAACCACGCCGTCAATGTCAAATGGCAGATCGGCGCGCGCGGCCTCGACGGTGCGGTACACCGCGAGGGCCGCTGCCACATCGGTGCACCTGGCAATCGGCCGGACCGGTAGCCCCCAACTCCCGATCAC
>JAYVLC010000176.1:0-8765 GCA_043759675.1 Sphingosinicellaceae bacterium | reverse complement strand
CCATCGCGGCTGCCAGCCGAACATTTCGGTGATCCGGTGATTGTCGGAGACGAGCGCGTCGGGGTCACCTGCTCGGCGTGGGGCAATGGTCCGCTGGATCGTGACACCCGTCACCCGGTCCACCGCATCGAGCACTTGGAGCACCGAAAATCCCCGGCTGTAACCGGCGTTGACCGTCAGCGACGTTGCAGGGTCGGCGATTAACTGTCGCAGCGCTGCGACATGGGCATCAGCGAGATCGCTGACGTGGATATAGTCCCGAACCCCGGTGCCATCGGGCGTCGCATAGTCCGTGCCCATGACGGTTACGCCGTCCCGCTTGCCAAGCGCGGCCTCGATCGCGACCTTGATCAGGTGGGTCGCCCCCGCTGTTGACTGACCGGCCCGCCCTTGCGGATCAGCGCCCGCAACGTTGAAATAGCGCAGGACGCAATAGTTGAGCGGACACGCCGCGGCGGTGTCGCGGAGCATCAGCTCGGTCATCAGCTTCGAGGTACCATAGGGATTGATCGGCAGCGTCTGGTCCTCCTCCCTGACCGGTGATCGCTCCGGCATGCCGTACACCGCAGCGGTCGAGGAAAAGATGAAATGCGCAATACCGTTCCGCACCGCTGATTCGATCAGGGAACGGCTCTTCACAGTGTTGTTGAGATAATATTTGAGCGGCTGATTGACTGACTCGGGGACGATGATCGAGCCGGCGAAATGCATGATCACCCGAATGCCCTGTTCCGCTGCAATCCGGTCGATCAGCGCCTCATCGGCGACATCGCCTTCGTAAAAGGCAGCACCGTCGGGGACAGCCCAGCGAAAACCGGTCGTCAGATTGTCGATGACCGTGACGGGGAACCCCGCGTCGCGCAGCGCCAGCGCCGCATGGCTGCCGATATAGCCTGCGCCGCCGGTAACCAGGACAGGGGTTTCACGCTCCAATGACAGGCTCCCGATTGCGAAAAAATGATTCGCCGTGCCAAGATGATAAGGCGCAACTGTTGCCAGCGCGTTGACGATGCAACGCATAACTGCACTGGGAAGGTGTCCGCAATGTCGATTCGTCCCTGTCTGGCTCTGGCTGCTCTTGCGCTGGCCCTGTCGGCCTGTGCGCCGACGGCTGATGCCGAGGTCACCCGCTTCCACCTTGGCCAACCCGTCGCCCGAACAACCATCGCGCTGATGTTGCAGCAGGCAGGGTCGGTCGGAAGCCTTGAGGGCCGGGTCTATGTGGACGCTGTTGCAGCCCAGCTTGCGCTTCGGGGCTTCCAGCCGGTGGATGCACTTGCGCAGGCTGACCTGACTGGCATTGTGGGTTTCCGGCAAGAGGTGCGGGCGGGCGGCTCTCGCGGTTCCGGCTTTTCGGTCGGCATCGGCGGCGGCACGTCGGGCCGGGGCGTCGGCATTGGCGGTGGCGTGACCATCCCGATCGGCAAGGCGAAGCCGAACGACATCGCCGTCTCGACGCTGTCGCTCCAGCTCAAGCGCCGCGCCGACGGATCGGTGATCTGGGAGGGGCGGGCGATCAGCGAGTCGCTGTCGTCATCGCCGGGTGCCAGCCCGGGCACAATCGCGCCCAAGCTCGCGGCGGCGTTGCTGGCTGGATTTCCGGGTCCGTCTGGCCAGACCGTGCGCGTGAAACTATAGCTTTGCCATGACCATCGCCATCAGCGCCGCGTTCGACAGCGGCAATATCGAGGTGCGCCGCGCCGCCGGCCCACAGGATATCGAACTCGCCATCCGCAAGGATCAGGACAGCGGCTATTATCAATGGTTCCATTTCCGCCTGACCGGTGCGGCGGGCGAAGCCTGCACGATCCGGATCGTCGACCTCGCAGGGAGCGCCTATCCGGGCGGCTGGGCAGACTATGGTGCCTGCGTCTCCGAAGATCGCGCCGACTGGACGCGCGCCGGCACCAGCTATGCCGACGGCACGATGACCATCCGTTACACGCCGCAATCGGGTAGCGTCTGGTTCGCCTATTTCGCTCCCTATTCGATGGAACGGCACCATGATCTGATCGCCGAGGTGGCACAGGAAGAAGGTGTCGTGGTGTCGGTGCTCGGTACCACGCTCGATGGCCAGAGCCTCGACCTCGTCGAAGTCGGCGACGGGCCGCGCAATGTCTGGCTGATCGCCCGCCAGCATCCCGGCGAAACCATGGCGGAATGGTGGATGGAGGGCGCGCTGGAGCGCCTCGTTGATCCGGCCGACCCGGTGGCACGGCAGCTGCGCCGCAAGGCCCGGTTTCACATCGTCCCCAACATGAACCCCGACGGATCGCGACGCGGCCACCTCCGGACCAATGCGGTGGGCATCAACCTCAACCGCGAATGGGCCAACCCGAGCCTTGCACGCAGTCCTGAGGTGTACCACGTGCTGAACCGCATGGCGGAAACCGGCGTCGACTTCTGCCTTGATGTGCACGGCGACGAGGCGCTCCCGTATAATTTCATCGCCGGGTTCGATGGCATCCCGTCGATCACCGACCGACAGAAGCGGTTGCTCAGGGACTATCAGGCGTCGCTCGAACGGCTGTCGCCCGATTTTCAGACCAAATTTGGCTACCCGCCGGCACCGCCGGGCAAATCCAACATGACGATGTCAACGAATGCGCTTGCCGAACGCTTCGGCTGCCTCGCGATGACGCTGGAGATGCCGTTCAAGGACAATGCCAACCTGCCCGACCCGGTGCACGGCTGGTCGCCTGAACGATCAAAGGCGCTGGGCCGCGACTGTCTGGCTGCGCTGCTTGAGGTGATCGGCGACCTGCGCTAGTCGCTGCACATGCCCACGCTCGTCCTGCTCCGCCACGGCCAGTCCACCTGGAACCTCGAAAACCGTTTCACCGGCTGGTGGGACGTTGATGTCACCGCACTTGGCGCGGACGAGGCGAAGGCGGCGGGCGAATTACTGGCGGCCAAGGGCTATGATTTCGATCTTTGCTTCACCAGCTACCAGTCTCGCGCGATCAAGACATTGAACCTTGCGCTGGAGGCGATGGGCCGGCTGTGGTTGCCGGTGGTCAAGGACTGGCGGCTGAACGAGCGCCATTATGGCGGGCTGACCGGTCTCAACAAGGCTGAGACTGTGGAGAAAGCTGGGGAGGAGCAGGTCAAAATCTGGCGTCGCAGCTTCGACATCCCGCCGCCGCCGCTGGAGGCCGGCAGTCCCTATGATTTGACCGCCGACCGTCGCTATGCCGGGGTGACCGTGCCCGCGACGGAGAGCCTCAAGGACACCATCGCGCGCGTCCTGCCCTATTGGACCAGCGCCATCGTCCCCGAACTGCGGGCCGGCAAGCGGGTCATCATCTCCGCCCACGGCAACAGCCTTCGTGCGCTGGTCAAGCATCTGTCGGGCATCTCCGACGCCGACATCCCCAACCTCGAAATTCCCACAGGCCAGCCGTTGGTCTATGAACTGGACGCGCAATTGCAGGCGACAGACCGGTTTTACCTCCGCGATCGGTGACTGTCGGCGTTGCGCCTTGCCACCCCCGCCGCTAAGGTCTGTTGCTTCCTGAAACGGGGGCAATCTGTGGACCAGCCACTTGTCGGTATCATCATGGGCAGTCGCTCCGACTGGGAGACGATGCGTCATGCCGCCGAGACGCTGGCGGCGCTTGGCGTCGCGCACGAGACCAAGGTTGTGTCGGCGCACCGGACACCGGAACGGATGCGAGATTATGCGCAAAGTGCTGCGGCGCGCGGGCTGCGGGTCATCATCGCAGGGGCTGGCGGGGCCGCACATTTGCCGGGTATGACGGCGGCGATGACCCGGTTGCCGGTGCTCGGCGTGCCGGTCGAATCGCAGGCGCTGAAGGGCATGGACAGCCTGCTGTCCATCGTCCAGATGCCCGCCGGGATTCCGGTCGGGACGCTGGCGATTGGCAAGCCCGGTGCGATCAATGCGGGGCTGCTCGCCGCTGCCATGCTGGCGACCACCGATGACGCTCTGGCGGCCCGGCTCGACGCGTGGCGCGCGGCACAGACCGCGACTGTGGCTGATACGCCCGAATGATTCCGCCCGGCTCGACCATTGGTATCCTTGGCAGCGGCCAGCTCGGGCGAATGCTGGCGCTTGCCGCTGCGCCGCTGGGCTACCGCGTCCATATTTTCGCGCCAGCCGCCGAATGCGCGACCGATGTCGTCGCCGACATGACGCGCGGTGCCTATGACGACTTCGCGGCGCTCGATGCGTTTGCGGCCAGGGTCGATGTCGTCACCTATGAGTTCGAGAATGTCGATGTTGCAGCGGTCGCCCACCTTGCGGAGCGGGTGCCGATCCATCCGGATGCCCGGGTGTTGGAAATCAGTCAGGACCGGTTGAACGAGAAGCGCTTCATCGAATCGCTCGGTGGGCGTCCCGCTCCGTTTCGGGCGGTGGATGATCTGGCCGGGCTTGAGGTTGCGCTGGCGGAAATCGGGACACCGGCGATCCTGAAGACCCGGCGCATGGGCTATGACGGCAAGGGGCAGGTGCGAATATCAAACCCGGCAGAGGCCGCCGAGGCATGGGCCGCAACCGGTGGACATCCATGTGTGCTCGAAGGATTGGTGCGTTTTGACGCCGAATTCTCGGTGCTGCTGGCACGCGGGGCGGATGGCGATATGCGGTTGTACGACATTCCGGAAAACCGCCACGCGGCAGGTGTTCTGGTGCGCTCTGTCGTGCCCGCAGGCGCGATAGTGGTGGCCTGTGCCGATGAAGCCATCGCACTTGCAAAACGCACCGCCGATGCCCTTGGACATGTCGGCCTGCTGACGCTGGAATTCTTTGCAACGGCGGACGGTCCGGTGTTCAACGAAATGGCGCCCCGCGTCCACAACAGCGGCCACTGGACGATCGAGGGCGCGCGCGTCAGCCAGTTCGAAAATCACATCCGCGCCATATGTGGCCTGCCACTCGGATCAACCGCGATGACGGCGAGCGCAGTCACTATGGAAAATCTTCTCGGCGATGCCGTCGAAGACTGGGCCACCCTCCTCGCCGACCCCAAGGCGCATTTGCATCTCTACGGCAAGGGCGACGCCAGACCGGGCCGCAAGATGGGGCATTTGACGCGGCTGTAAACTTTTCAAACCAAGCGTCATCCTGACGAATGTCAGGATCTCCGCGCAAGCAGCCGCTACCCTCGACAAGATCCTGACTTTCGTCAGGATGACGGGTGTTTGAGACGCGGTCCAATTTCGGGAGATCCTGACGTTCGTCAGGATGACGCTGCAGGAGGGTTACGCGTCGGTTCGAACGGCCAAACGCTGGGGACGATTTATTTGGGGTGGCCGACGCCACATGCAGTTCCTAGTCTAAGGCAATGGCAAAATGATGGAGACAATGGCCCAAGGCTATCCGACATTGACTGACAAGGAAAAGCAGACGCTTCGGCTGCTGCTTTCGGGCCATGATGCGAAGTCGATGGCGCGTCACCTCGGGCTCTCGGTCCATACCGTCAATGAGCGGCTACGCGATGCCCGCCGAAAGCTGTCGGCGTCGAGCAGCCGCGAGGCCGCCCGTGTCTTGCGTGACGCGGAGGGGTCTGACCCCGATTCGATTGTGGACAATCAATTGCGGGATGCCACCGGCGCAAGTCTCGCACAATCCTGCCCGGACTCGACCGCAGGATCGCCACCACAGGGGTGGAAGACCTGGGTCGTGGGAGGATTGATCATGATTTCGCTCGCAGCTGCATTGCTCATGTTCGCAACCACGTCGGAGGCACCTGCCGGGCCTTCTGGATCGACGGTCGCCACTGAATCCGCCGTTACGCAGTCAACCCGGGAGTGGCTCGCGCTCGTCGATGCCGGCAAGTGGCACGAGAGCTGGGCAGCGACCGGCAGTTCGTTTCGTACGCTCAATTCCGCTGATGTTTGGCGATCGGTTTCGCTCGATGTTCGCGTGCCGTTGGGGAAGCCCCTGTCCCGCACTTTGATCAGCGAACAGAGCGTGCCGGCCATCCCCGCCGGAAACCATATCGTCAAATTCCGGACTGACTTCGCGAACAAGGCAGGGGTCGCCGAGACGCTGGCGCTCGCACCCGAGGACGGCGGTTGGCGTGTCGTTGGCTATATCATCGACTGAGCGCAGTCTGGGCGGCGTCAAGGTTCAATCCGGGTCCGCGCCGCCCGCTCGAACAGCCAGACCCGGATGGCGCTGGACAGGTTGGTCGTCCGCGCCTCGTCGATATCCGCGATCAGCGCGTTGAGCGGCTGGCCCGTCGTTCGTGCCGCTGCGACCAGCGCGTCCCAGAACACCGGCTCTAGGCTGAAGGACGTGCGGTGGCCCTGTATCGTGACCGAATGTTTGACGAGGCCGGGCCCTGCCATCAGTACATATGCTGCCCGCCATTGAGGCTGAGCGTCGAGCCGGTGATGAACCCGCCGTCCTCGGCGCACAGGAAGGCGACGCCGCGCGCGATCTCGTTGGCCTGACCCAGACGACCAACCGGGATTTTCGCGACGATCTTGGCCAGAACGTCGGGCGGCACGGCGGACACCATGTCGGTATCGATATAGCCCGGCGCAATTGCATTGACGGTGATGCCCGACCGGGCGGCCTCCTGCGCCAGCGCCTTGGTGAAGCCGTGGATGCCGGATTTGGCGGCGGCATAATTGACCTGGCCATATTGACCGGCCTGACCGTTGATCGAGCCGATGTTGACGATCCGACCCCAGCCGCGCTCGCGCATTCCCGGGAACACCGCCTTGGCCATATTGAAACAGCCGCCAAGGTTCACGTCCATCACTTCGCGCCACATCTCATAGGTCATTTTCATGAGCGTGCCGTCGCGCGTGATCCCGGCGTTGTTGACCAGCACGTCAACCGGCCCAAGGTCGGCTGCGGCCCGGGCGACGCCGATCTGGCAGGCGTCATAGTCGGCGACATCCCATTTGTAGGCTGCGATGCCGGTGCGGTCGGTAAACTCTTTGGCGCGCGCGTCGTTGCCGGCATAGTTGGCCGCAACGGTCATGCCCATGTCGCGCAGCGTCAGGCTGATCGCCTCCCCGATCCCGCGTGTTCCGCCGGTTACGATTGCCACCCGTCCCATGCCCGATCTCCCAAATTTTCTTGTTGGGTGCAGCCTAAGCGGGCACCGGAGTCGCAGCAAGCGGGGTCCAGTAAAATTTCTACGCCCATCCCAACAATTCGCGGTGCAGCAGAGTCTGCAGCATGGCTATGCCGCCGTCACTGGCATTGAGGCAGGGGAGATAGACAAATGCCTCCCCACCAGCGCGGAGGAAAGTGTCTCGACCCTCGATTGCCATTTCCTCCAGCGTTTCAAGGCAATCGACCGAGAAACCGGGTGCGACCACAGCGACACGCCGCGCGCCTTCGTCAGGCAGGGCCGCCAATGTTGCCGACGTATAGGGCTTGAGCCACTCGGCGCGACCAAAGCGCGACTGGAAGGTCAGGCGCAACCGTTTGTCGTCGAGCTTCAATGCTTCGCGGAGCAGGCGCGCAGTCTTCTGGCACTGGCAGTGATAGGGGTCCCCGAGCTTCAGGGTGCGGGCGGGCATGCCGTGGAAGCTGGCGACGATGACGTCCGGTTCGAAGTCGACACTGGCGAGCCCGTCACGCACGCTGTCCGCGATTGCGGTGATGTAGGCCGGATCGTCATGATAGGGCGGCAGCGTGCGGATCGCAGGCTGCCATCGCCATTTGCCAAGCGCCGCAAAAACCGCATCATGCACCGATCCAGTCGTGGCGGAGCTATATTGCGGATAGAGTGGGGCAATCAGGATGCGTTCGCAGCCCACTGCCTTCATCGCAGCCAGCCGGTCGGGCAGCGACGGGTTGCCATATCGCATCGCCCAATCCACCGCGACATTTGGCCCGAACGCACCCTGAAGCGCTTCCGCCTGCGCCTCGGTATTGGCCCGCAGCGGCGAGCCGCGTTCGGCATCCCACACCTTGGCATAGGCCGCTGCCGACCGGCGGGGTCGGGTATTGAGGATGATGCCCCGCAGGATCGGCTGCCAGAGCAGCGGCGGGATTTCCACCACGCGCCGGTCGGACAGGAATTCCGCCAGATAGCGGCGCACGGCGGTCGGAGTCGGGGCATCGGGTGTACCAAGATTGACCAGCAACACCCCGATGCGCGGCGCAGCGACCGCCGGATGATCGCCAGGCCTCTCCATCAGAGCTTGAAGGGCAAGCTGCGCAGCCGCTTTCCGGTGGCAGCAAAAATCGCATTGGCAACCGCAGGCGCAATCGGCGGTGTCCCGGGTTCGCCGCAGCCGGTCGGGGGTTCGGGCGACGCGATGATGATCACCTCAATCTCCGGCGTCTCGGACATGGTCAGCAGCGGATAACCGTCAAAGTTGCTCTGCTCAGCCTCGCCACCCGCAAAGCTGATCTCGCCTTTCAGCGCGGCGGTCAGGCCGAAGATGATCGCACCTTCCATCTGCTGACGCACGATGTCGGGGTTCACCACCAAGCCGCAATCAACGGCGCATGTCACCCGCTTGACGGTGACCACGCCCCGCTTGACTTCAACCTCGGCGACCTGGGCGACAATCGTGCCAAAGCTTTCGTGCAGGGCGATGCCGCGCGAGATGTCGTCGCCGCTGCCCATATATTGCCCGCGCGAGGCTGCGACCTTCAGCACTTCGGCGTGGCGGGGCTTGTCCTCCAGCATCCGGAGGCGGAAGGTAAGCGGATCAACGCCAGCGGCCACTGCCATTTCGTCGATGAAACTTTCGACAAAGAAGGCGGTGTAGCTGTGTTCGACCGACCGCCAATAGCCGATTGGCACCGGCAGTTCGATCGGTGC
>JAYVLC010000175.1:0-1665 GCA_043759675.1 Sphingosinicellaceae bacterium | reverse complement strand
CTGCTCAATTGGCAGATCATTCAATTGAACCCCGACGGCGGACCGTCGATATCAATGGGGGCCAAGGCCGTGATCCCGCCGTTACAGGAGGACTGACATGCAGTCGCAGAACCGTTTTTTTGAGGATATCGCCAAGCTCGCAAATGGCGCCGCCGGCACATTTGCCGGGGCCGCGCGCGAAGTTGAGGGCATGGTGCGGGAGCGGGTCCAGCGCGTCATGGGCGGCATGGACTTTGTGAGCCGCGACGAGTTCGAGGCGGTCAAGGCAATGGCAGCGACCGCGCGCGCCGATGCAGCCGAGCTTCGGGCCAGACTCGATGCGATGACGGCACAGACCGTGACCCCAAAGCGGGTCAGCCGCAAGCCGAAGGCGGCAGGCTAAGGCTTATCCACAGTTTATCGATGGCTATGCTATGGGATGGTCTTGCCGACTCGCTTGGCAAGCCACAGCATGGTGATGTGCACGACATGGGGAGCAGGGCCGGGTGATCAGCCTGGAAACAGAACAGGTAACGGTCACGGCCGCGCCGATTGATATGCTGGAGCATTATTTCGGCAGTAACGGCTGGGCGTCCGAGCGGCACGGCGATGAGGAAATCGTCGCGACGATCGACGGGTCGTGGGGTCAATATGAGCTTCGCGCGCTGTGGCGCGAGGAAGAGCATATGCTCCAGTTTGTTGCGATGCCTGATCTGCGCGTGCCCGAGAACAAGCGCGGGCCAATTTACGAAATGCTCGGTTTGATCAACGAACAGCTGTGGATGGGCCATTTCGAAATGTGGTCGGCCGATGGTACCTTGCTGTTCCGGCACGCCACCCTGTTGGACGCAGAGAGCGAAGCTGGTCTGTCGCTTGACCAAGCGGAAACACTTGTCGACAGCGCGATCGATGAATGCGACCGTTACTATCCGGCATTCCAGTTTGTGCTGTGGGCCGGCAAAAAGCCCGCAGAAGCCCTGGCGGCAGCGCTGATTGATACGGTCGGAGAAGCGTGACGGCACCCGATCTTGGTGACCTTGGCCCGCTCTGGCTGGTTGGCTGCGGCAACATGGGTGGCGCGTTGCTGTCGCGTTGGCTTGAATGCGGGCTGCGACCCGAGCAGGTTACCGTCATCGACCCGTCGCCGCGTGGTCTGCCTGACGGAGTTCCGATCCGGGTCCTGCCGGTGCCGCCGGCGGGTGGCGGGCCGAAAATCATTGTGCTTGCGGTCAAGCCACAGCTGCTCGGGGTGGTCGCCAAGGTGCTCCGGACGTGCGTCGCGGCCGGCGACGGTGTGTTCGTCTCAATCCTGGCCGGGACCAACATCACCACATTGGCAGGCCTGTTTCCGGATTGTAGCATCGTTCGCGCCATGCCCAATTCACCGGCCCGCCTTGGCAAAGGCGTCACGGCGTTGTTCGCCGATAGCGCGACACCTGCATCAAGGACCGCGGTTGAGCGGTTGATGCTGGCGGCCGGGACTGTCCACTGGCTGGCGACCGAAGCGCAGTTTGATGCCGTTACCGGTGTATCGGGTTCCGGTCCGGCCTACCTGTTTCGGATGATCGAGGCGCTGGAGAATGCCGGCGTCGATGCGGGTTTGCCTGGCCCGCTCGCGGCGGCGTTGGCGCGTGAAACCGTGGTGGGTGCGGCTGCCCTGGTTGCCGAAAGTACCGCGTCACCGGC
>JAYVLC010000174.1:0-19718 GCA_043759675.1 Sphingosinicellaceae bacterium | reverse complement strand
GCGCACCGATGCGACCCGCAGTCGGCGTGAGCGTTGCGGCCACCCCGTCGCAGCGCGCTGCCGCCCTGTTCGCCGCCTCGGATGCGGCGAGCCAGCGGCGCAGCCCGCTTTATGCGCTGGCGCGGGGCGACCGCAGCCATGCCGCGGAGTTTGGTGACTATATCAGCGACCGATATTATGCCGCCGAACGGGTCGCAGCGCAGGCCGATGTTGCGGCGCTGGCGCGCATCGACCGGGCCGCGCTGTCGGCGGACGAGCAGATTTCCTACGATGTGTTCAAATGGCAGCGCACCACCGATCTGCGTGGGTTGCAGCCGGATTTGTTGCTGTTGCAGGCGGATCGGCCGCTCGACCACTTCAATGGCCTGCACACCGGGTTTGCCGAGCTGAGCAGCGGGCAGGGCGCTGCACCCTATAAATCCGTCGCGGACTATGAGGCCGGGCTGAAGCGGCTCGATGGATTTACGGTCTATCTGGCACGCGCCGAAGTCCGGATGCGGCATGGTAAGACCACTGGCGTCGTGCAGCCGAAACTGGTCATGGCCAATGTGTTGGAACAACTGGATGCGATGATCGACCCCGGTGTCGAGGCCAGCGCGTTCATGAAGCCGGTCGGAGCGTTCCCAGCGGATATTGCGGCGAAGGATCAGGTCCGGCTGCGCGCGGCCTATGCGAAGGCGGTCGAGACCAAGCTGTTGCCGGCCCTGTCCCGCGTGCGCCGCTTTATCCGCACGGATTACCTACCCAAATGTCGTGACAGCGTTGGCCTGCTCGATATGCCGGGAGGGCCGCTGCTCTATGCCTATCTCGTCCAGCGCGAGACCACGACCGACATGACGCCGGACGCAATTCACGGACTTGGTCTGTCGGAGGTGGCGCGCATTCAGGCTGAAATGTCGGGTGTGATGAAACAGGTTGGATTCAAGGGCACATTGCGCGAGTTCTTCGACTATATCCGGACTGATCCTCGCTTCAAGCCGACCTCGCGCGTTGCACTTCAGGACGGCTATTATTCCATTGGCAAGGCGGTCGATGCCAATATCGGGCGGTTGTTCGAGGCATTGCCCAAGACAGCGCTGCGGATCGAGCCGGTGCCGGCGTTGACTGAAAAGGGCGCGGCGCGTGGCTCCTACAACGGCGGGTCCGCCGATGGGACACGACCGGGCACATTCTATTTTAACGCCTATGACCTGCCGTCGCGCACGACACCTGCGATGACGACGCTGTATCTGCATGAAGGCGCCCCTGGCCATCATTTCCAGATCAGCCTTGCGCAGGAAAACACCAGTCTTCCGGCCTTCCAGCGCTTTGGCGGCAACACGGCATATGTAGAGGGCTGGGGCCTTTACGCCGAGACGCTCGGCAAGGAACTGGGCGTCCTCGATGACCCGTATCAATATTTCGGCCATCTCGACTCGCAATTGTTCCGGGCGATCCGGCTGGTGGTCGATACTGGTATCCATGCCAAGGGTTGGACCCGGGATCAGTCGATCCAGTATATCCTCGACAACAGCTCGCGCGGTCGGTCGAACGCCACGGCAGAAACCGAACGCTATATCGCAATGCCGGGGCAGGCGCTGAGCTACAAGATCGGTGCTCTGAAAATCCGGCAGTTGCGCAGCCGCGCAGAGATTGTCCTTGGCGCAACGTTCGACCCGCGCGCCTTCCATAGCCAGGTGCTGGGCTCCGGCGCCCTGCCGCTGGCGGTGCTGGAGGCGAAAATCGACGGCTGGATTGCCAGTCAGCGATGATCTCCGGCTTTGATCTTGATGCGTTTGTGCGGTCGACGCTCGCCGAGGATCTGGGATCGGGGGGCGATGTTACCTCGCAAGCGGTGATACCGCCCGACGCCCGGCTTGCGGCTGAAATGGCCAGCCGTGATCCGGTGACCGTGGCCGGGCTGGAGATTGGTGCGGCGTTTTTCCGGGCACTTGATCCCGCAGCAACCGTGACCCTGCTGGCAAAGGACGGCGACCGGGTCCGCGCTGGCACCGTCCTCATGCGTATCGTCGGCAACGCCAGGGCGCTGCTGACGGCGGAGCGTTCGGCGCTCAACACCGTCCAGCACCTGACTGGTATTGCAACGATGACCCGGACCTATGCCGATGCCATTGCTGGGACCGGCTGCATATTGCTCGACACCCGCAAGACGCTGCCGGGTCTGAGGGTCATCGAGAAATATGCAACGCGGATGGGCGGGGCGCAGAATCACCGGATGCGGCTGGATGACGGAGTGCTGATCAAGGACAATCATGTCGCGGTCGCGGGTGGGGTCGCGGCAGCGGTGCGGGCAGCCAAGGCAGCAGGCCTCAGCCTGCCGGTGCAGGTTGAGGTTGATCGGATTGATCAGATTGAACCGGCGCTGGCCGCAGGTGCCGACCGGCTGCTGCTCGACAACATGCCGCCGCCGGTGTTGCGGGAGGCGGTGGCGTTGATCGCAGGCCGGGTCCCTACCGAGGCGTCAGGCGGGGTCAATCTGACCACAATCCGCGCCATCGCCGAGACCGGCGTGACCTATGTTTCAGTCGGTCGGCTGACCCAAAGCGCACCGGCGGCCGACATCGGGCTGGACTACGCGTAACCCCCTCTCCTCCCGGGCAGGGAGGAGACGACTCGGCGAAGCCGAGCGAGAGGAGGGTCGAACCGTGCGGCGCGCTTCACCCTTCGACCCTCCCCCGTCAGGCCTTCGGCCTGTCGCCCCTCCCTGCCCGGGAGGGGAGGATTACCGGATCGTCAGCGCACCGCTGATCCGCCAGCCGGTATTAAAGCGGCTTTTCCTCGTTGAACGGCGTGTCCTTTGGCGGCCGCAGGTCGCCTGGCAGGCCGAGCACGCGTTCAGCGATGATGTTGCGCAGGATTTCGTCGGTGCCACCGGCAATGCGCAGGCCCGGGGCCCACAGATAGGCCCCTTGCAGGCGTTGCAGGTCGGGGTGGGCACCATCGGACAGGAACCCGGCGCTTTCGCCCATGTCCATGGCGAATGCCGCCATATCCTGCATGCTTTTGGCGACAACGACCTTGGCAATCGACTGTTCGGCCCCGGGCATCTGCCCACGGGACAGCGCTGACAGCGCGCGCATCTGGGTGAGCTTGATGCCCTCGTCATTGAGGTAGACCTCGGCAATGCGGTTACGCACTGACGTCGATTCAATCGCTGGCCCCATGTCGGTTTCAATGCTGCGCGCCAGCCGGATCAGCATGTTATAGTCGGGCGAGCCCTTGGGCTTGCCGCCAACCGCCAGCCGTTCGTGCATCAACGTGGTGAGCGCGACCTTCCAGCCATTGCCTTCATCGCCGAGCCGCCAGGCATCGGGGACGCGAACGTCGGTAAAGAACACCTCGTTGAAATCACTGCCGCCGGACATCTGTTTCAGGGGGCGGGCCTCAACACCGTTGCTGCGCATGTCGACGATGAACATGGTCAGCCCCTTGTGCTTGGGGACCGATGGGTCAGTGCGGCAGACGATGATGCCAAAATCCGACAGATGGGCGTTGGTGGTCCAAACCTTTTGGCCGTTGATGATCCAGTCACTGCCGTCCTTGACCGCGCGGGTCCGGATCCCGGCGAGGTCGGACCCGGCCGCCGGTTCGGAAAACAGCTGGCACCAGATTTCGCTGCCCTCCAGCGCTTTGGGCACATAGCGCTGGATGACCTCGGCGGAGCCGTGGGTGAAGACCGTCGGGATGCACATGCCAAGGCCAATCGAATACAGGCCGGTTGGCGCAGGCGTTTTGCCTTCCTCCTGGCTGAAGATGATCGATTGCATCGGGCCAAGGCCTTGGCCACCCATCGCCTTGGGCCAGGTCAGGCCGGTATAGCCCGCGTCATATTTGGTCTTCTGCCAATCCTTGGCGCGCGCGACGAATTCATCATTGTTCGCCGGGTCGGGCAGGCCTTGGTATTTGGCGGTGTTGGCGGTCAGCCACTCCCGCACCTTGGCGCGATATTCAGCTTCGGCTGGGGCGTCGTTGAAGTCCATGTCGCTCTCTCCTCAGGCCGCGCGGGCGTTGCGTTGTTCAAGGGCGCGAACGAGCCGGTCGGCCCACCACGCGCGGGACCCGAGTGCAAACGCCAGTTGGCGATTGCGGCGATAGTAGAATTGGCAGTCGCTTTCCCAGGTAAAGCCGATGCCGCCGTGCAGTTGCAGATTTTCCTCGGCACAGAATTTCACCGCATCAAGGGCGCAAACCCGCGCTGCGGCGGCGGCCTGCGCCAATTCCGGGGCATCGGTTGCCATTGCCCAGGCACCATAAAGCGCATGGGCGCGTGCAAGTTCGAGCTTCACATACATGTCAGCGCATTTGTGCTTCACGCCCTGGTAGCGTCCGATGCGCTGCCCGAAGGCGACGCGGTCCTTGGCATAGGCAACAGCAGTTTCCATCGCGACCGAGGCGGTGCCGATTGATTCCCACGCCCCAAGTACCGCAAGCCGGTCAAGGATCGTGTGGAGGGCGCTGTTGTCACCCATCTGCTCGGCAGCCGCCCCAATCAGGGTTAGTTTGCCGTGGCGGCGAACAAGGTCGAGCGTGGTTGCGGCCTCCACGGCCACGCCCGCGCTCTTGAGGTCAACGATGTAGAAGGCCGGGCCGTCTGCGCTCGCCGCCGAGACGATGGCGATGTCTGCGGCCAAAAGGTCGGGAATCGGCGTCTTGGTGCCGGTCAGTTTGCCGCCACTCACCTTGGTGCCAGGGTCGGCACCGGGGCTGCCGGTATCACCCTCGGCCCAGCCGATGGTTGCGATGATCGAGCCATCGGCGATCCCGGGCAGATATTTGGCCTGTTGCGCCGCCGAACCGGCGCTGATCAGTGCCTCCGTCGCGGCAAGCGTCGACAGGAATGGCACTGGTGCCAGACTGCGTCCGACTTCTTCGGCCAGCACACAGGCTTCCTCCGCACTGAGGCCAAGTCCGCCATGCGTCTCGGGTACCCGGGCGGCGGTCCAGCCGAGCTCGACAATAGCCTTCCAGAGGTCGGCATCAAAGGCTGCGGTGCCGTTCATCGCCTTTCGGGCGACTGCGGGGCCAGCACGTTCGGACAGGAAACGCCGGGCCTGATCGCGCAGCGCCTTGGCGTCGTCTGAGAAATCGAAATTCATGGTCCCTCCCTGGGGCGTTTGCTGCGCGTACATGCGACGTGTCCCGCCGTCATTCAAGCGGGCCGGTGCCCCGGCTATCACCTCCGCTAGTCGGCTATTTGGGCCGCAGCGACAGTGTGGGGACCAGGGCCTGCATATCGATTCCGATCGAGACCTGTGGATTGGACGGCGGCGACACGCGCTCGCGCTTTTCGCGCGCGGTCACGCAGGTCCGCGCCGCCGTCGCCAGAGCCGCGAAATCAACCGCTGTCGGTAGCACCGAGATCAGGCAGTCATCGAAATAGGGGTAGCGTTCGTTGACGCCGCAGCCAAATGAGCTGCGGTCTTTGCTCGCGGCCGTCAGGATCAGCCGGTTCTCAGCCTCCAGTTCGGGAATGAAGGTGCCGGAGAAGCAGGCCGACAGGATGACGACCGTCGGACGAAGCGAACAGGTCAGGTCGAGCAGCAGGTCAAGGTCGGCTGGTTTCAGGATATTCTTGTGGCCAAGGACGATGAAGCCGTCCGGGGAGCCATGCGAGGTGACATAGAACAGGCAGCCACCGCCGGTCTTGCGGGCGACATCGCTCATGGCTGAATTTATCAGGCTGGCGCTGGTTTCCAACACGCCGGGCGTGAACGGATCCGGCGAGAACTGGCGAATATTCTCCGGCCGGAAGCCTGCGTTGACCAGCGCTGAGGCTATGTCTCGCCGGGCATTTTCAAAGGCATCGGTGGCCTCGCCGCCTGCTGCGCGCCAGTCGCCCGCGACAATGACTGCGGCCCAATTGCCAAATGATGCCGGATCGGCCCGCGCCGCGCCGGGTACCAGCAGCAACGCCAACAAGATGGCGATAAACCCCCGGACCATCGCCTCAGCCGCCCCGGAACAGGGCGTCGGCAGCCGACCGGAAACTGCGCGCACCGCTGAGTTTGGCACGGGTCCTGGCCGTTTCAGCCTCGAGCAGCAGGATGCGGTCTTCCAGCTCGGCAACTGACAGCGGATCGAGGTCCTGCCTGGTCAGGCCAACCAGCGCGTCGTCCGTCTTGCGCGGCCCGAGATCGTCAAGGTCCATGTCAGCCCTCCCGTCTGCAATCTAATCACAATCGTCATGCTGGCGAAAGTCAGCATCTTTTGATTGGGGGCTTGATTGGCGGGAGATCCTGACTTTCGTCAGGATGACGGGGGCGTTAGGAGTGTCACGAAAAGGGGTCTCACATGTCGTCACTGCCTGACTCAATGATCGCCATCGACCCCGACAAGCCAGGCGGGGCCGAAGTGCTGGTCCCGGTGACCCGACCGACGCCTGTACCGGGGCCGGGCGAGGTGTTGATCAAGGTGGCTGCGGCAGGCGTGAACCGGCCCGACGTGTTGCAGCGGCTGGGCCTGTACCCGATGCCACCGGGCGCGCCGACAATCCCGGGGTTGGAGGTCGCCGGGGAGATTGTCGCAATCGGGGCAGGGGCAACGCGCTGGTTCACCGGGCAACAGGTCTGCGCGCTGGTGGCCGGGGGGGGATATGGCGAATATTGCGCCGCGCCGGAGGGGCAATGTCTGGCGGTGCCGACCGGCCTTTCGATGATCGACGCGGCGGGCCTTCCGGAAACCTACTTTACCGTCTGGTCGAACATGTTCGAACGCGCCTTTGCCACAGCAGGCGAGACGGTGCTGATTCACGGGGGCACCAGCGGGATTGGTGTCACCGCCATCCTGCTCGCCAAGGCGTTCGGGCTGACCGCAATAGCCACTTGTGGCAGCGACGAAAAATGCGCCGCAGCTGTGGCGGTTGGCGCTGATGTCGCGATCAACTACCGAACCGGCGATTTCACGGCAGAGACGTTGGCGGCGACGGGGGGGCGCGGCGTCGATGTCGTGCTCGATATGGTGGGCGGTGACTATCTGGCGCGGAACATTGCCTGCATGGCAGACGGCGGGCGGCATGTCTCGATCGCGTTCCAGCGCGGGCCGCGGGGTGAGCTCGACCTGATGTCGGTGATGCGCAAGCGCCTGACGCTCAGTGGTTCGATGCTGCGTCCCCGATCAGTTGACTATAAAAGCCTCGTGGCCGACAGCCTTGCCCGTGACGTCTGGCCGCTGTTTGAGACCGGCAAACTCCGGGCTATCGTGGATCAGGTGTTTCCACTGGCGCAGGCAGCCGATGCACACCGGCGGATGGAGGCGGGCGACCATGTCGGAAAGATCATCCTGAAGGTCGGCTGATCGCGAGAGGATCGGTTCGGGGAGCAAAGCGGATGGAGGCAGGGGACAAGGTTGCGCGCCTGCTGGCGATTGGTGCAGCGCTGTCGGCCGAACGCGATATTGATCGGCTGCTCGAGATGATCCTGCTGGCGGCAAAGGAACTGACCGGTGCCGACGGCGGCACACTCTATCTGGTGAATGACGGCGAGCAACTGGAAGCAAGGATGCTCCACACCAGTTCGCTGGGCTTTGCGATGGGCGGGACGACGGGCATCCCGGTGACGCTGGCTCCGCTCGACCTTGGCGACACGCAGTCCGCAGCGGCGTCCTGCGCGCGGGATCATGTCGCGATCAATCTCGCTGACGTCTATGCGCCATCAGTCTATGATTTTACCGGCTCGCGGCGGTTTGATGCGGCAACCGGCTATCGAACCCGGTCGCTGCTTTGCACCCCGTTGATCACCCAGCAGGGGGAGGTGATCGGCGTGGTGCAATTGATCAACGCCCCTGGCGGGTTTGACGGCGAGGCAGCGATGCTGGCGCGGTCGCTTGCCAGCCAGGCGGCGGTGGCCATCGAAAACCGGCGCTTGCTCGATCAATTGGCGGCGCTGTTCGAGGCGTTCATTGCGATGATCAATGCCGCAATCGACGAGAAATCGCCCTATACCGGTGGCCATTGCGCCCGGGTTCCCGAGTTGACGCTGATGCTCGCCGACGCGGCTGCCGAGACGAGCGCAGGTCCGCTCGCAGAGTTCGCGATGAGCGAGGCGGATCGCTACGAGTTGCGGATTGCCGGGCTGCTGCATGACTGCGGCAAGGTGACGACGCCGGTACATGTTGTTGACAAGGCGACCAAACTGGAGACGATATTCGACCGTATCGCGCTCATCGACACCAGGTTCGAGGTGTTGCGCCGGGATGCCGAAGTTGCGGAACTGCGCGGGCAGATCACCCCGGCTGTGCGGGCCGCATTGCTGGCGGAGCTGGCCGACGAACAGGCGTTTCTGCGAGGGGCCAACACCGGTGGGGAGCGGATGCGCAGCGAAGACATCGCGCGGGTTCGGAGCATCGCCGGGCGCCGCTGGAGTGTTGACGGTGAGGACAAGCCGTTCCTGTCTGACGACGAAGTTGAAAATCTGACGATCTTTGCCGGCACCCTGACCGGGGCGGAGCGTCAGATCATCAACCAGCATATCGTCACGACGATTTCGATGCTGGAGGCACTGCCCTGGCCCAAGCACCTGCGCCGGGTACCGGAATTTGCCGGCGGGCATCACGAACGGATGGACGGTAAAGGCTATCCGCGCGGACTGACCCGCGATCAGATGTCGATCCCGGCGCGGGCAATGGCGATTGCCGACATTTTCGAAGCCCTCACCGCCGCTGATCGCCCCTACAAACCCGCCAAGCCCTTGTCGGAGTCGCTGCGCATCCTGGGGGCATTTCGTGATAACGGCCACATCGACCCGGACCTGTTCGACCTGTTCATCAAGGAGCGCGTATATTTGCGCTACGCTGCGCGCTTTCTGCCCCTGGAGCAGGTTGACCGCGAGGACTTCGACGAACTTCTGAGCAACGCGGAGGCGACATGACCGAGACACTGATCCTGCATGAATATGCCAGGTCGGGAAATTGCTACAAAATCCGGCTGACGGCG
The DNA here is from genome assembly GCA_043759675.1 of Sphingosinicellaceae bacterium. Taxonomy (GTDB): domain Bacteria; phylum Pseudomonadota; class Alphaproteobacteria; order Sphingomonadales; family Sphingomonadaceae; genus JADCGM01. The sequence goes on along the minus strand of JAYVLC010000174.1, from coordinate 10,789 downwards.
GCCCATGTCGGTGCCAAGCTCCAGCGACGCGAATATGACATCATGGCAGGGGCGACCCGGACCCCGGCGTTTCTTGCCACCGTCAACGCCAATGGCCGGATTCCGGTCCTGCAGATCGATGATCAGTTCCTTCCGGAGTCCAACGCTGCGATGTGGTGGCTGGCGGATGGGTCAAACCTCATTCCGGCTGATCGCATGGCCCGGGCGGATATGCTGCGCTGGATGTTCTGGGAACAATATAACCACGAGCCCAATGTCGCGACGATGCGCTTCTGGCGGGCGTTTGTCGGGGCGGGCAATTGGACCGACACGCAACGCTTGCTGGCGCCGCAAAAGCAGGCAGCGGGCGAGGCCGCGCTGGCGCTGATGGATGCGCATCTGGCCGGGCGGCGGTTTTTTGTCGGTGACCGGCTCAGCCTCGCGGACATCGCGCTCTACGCTTACACCCATGTTGCCAGCGATGGTGGCTATGATTTGGCTGCTACTCCAAATGTCGAAGCTTGGTGCGCAACGGTTGCCGCACAACCGGAACATGTCGCGCTGAGCGACTGACCTCCGCTTCTGCTTGATCGTGCGGCGCTGGGTCGCTACAGGCTGTCCACGCACTGGCCGCTCCGAAAGGGGCGGCCCTTTCTATTTTGGGAGACTGATATGGCGACCCCGCTGATGCCGCACGCGACCGCAACCTGGCTGGTCGACCACAGTTCGATGACGTTTGAGCAAATCGCAATATTTTGCGGACTGCACATTCTTGAAGTTCAGGCGATTGCCGATGAAAATACCCCGACCAAGCTGATTGGCCGCGACCCGATCCGGGCAGGCGAACTCAGCCAGGCCGAACTCGACAAGGCGCAGGCCAATCCGGACTATGCGATGGTCATGGAAAAAGGGCCGGAGCAACTCTATCGGACCAAGGGGCCACGCTACACGCCGGTGTCACGTCGTCAGGACAAGCCGGACGGCATCATGTGGATCGTCCGCAATCATCCGGAAATCACCGACAACCAGATTTCAAAGCTGATCGGCGCGACCAAGCAGACGATCACCTCGATTCGCGACAAGTCGCACTGGAACATCCAGAATATCACGCCGAAGGACCCGGTGACCCTCAGCCTGACCACACAGCGCGAACTTGATGCGCTGGTGGCAGCTGCTGCGAAAAAGGCCGGCATCGTGCATGTCGACACCACCTATGTCGCCGACCGCGAGGCGATGCTGGGTCAGCTCCGTGCCGAACGCGATGCGAGCACGCTTGCGGCGCAGGTGGCGTCTGGTGAAGTCGAACGGCCGGTCGAAATCACGGCAGAAAATCTGTTCAAGCGGTAGCGCCGCCGTCTGCCCGCATGAGGTGCAGATAGGCCTTGCCATGCCCGCGCGGTGCCTCGGTCGAAAAGCCGGGCACCGCGACCACCTCGCCTTTGCCGGTTTCGACTGACGCGACAGCATAGGCGGCGACCCAACCCTGGGCCGCCGCGCGCGTAAGTGCCGAAGCCGCCAGCCCGGAGCCGTAAGGCGGGTCGAGCAGCAAGAGGTCGCACGGTTGCGCAGCTGTCCCCAGCGTGTCGGCAGACTGGGCGATCACGGTCGTCTGGCTGTTCGCGCCGAGCGCTGCGATATTGGCCTTCAATGCATCAAGTGCGCCCCGGTTGGTCTCGACAAAGGTTACGTGCGCTGCGCCGCGTGATAGCGCCTCCAGCCCCAGCGCGCCGGTTCCCGAGAACAGGTCGAGGACCCGCAGGCCGTCAAATGTTCCCAATCGGCTGGTCAGCATCGAGAACAACGCCTCTCGCGCCCGGTCGGATGTCGGGCGGGTTGCTTCGCCCTCGGGTGCCTTCAGGGGGCGCCCTCGCCACTGGCCGGCAATGATCCTCACGGCAGGTTCAGTCCCTTGCGCAACCGGGCAATGTCGGAGCCATGGACTTCTTCGACGGCACCGGGGGCAAGGTCTTCAAGCTCATAGGGGCCGTAGGCAACCCGCAACAGCCGCGTGACCTGCAGGCCAATCGCCTCGAGGACCCGGCGAACTTCGCGGTTTTTGCCCTCGGTCAGGGTCATCGCCAGCCACGAATTGCGGCCAAGCTTGCGCTCGACATCGGCGATGATCGATCCGTAGCGCACACCTTCAACGGTGATCCCTTCCGCCAGCGATTCGAGCGCGCGCTGCTCGACAGTGCCAAACACCCGCACCCGGTAGCGCCGCGATACTTTATTCGACGGCAATTCGAGCGCGCGCTTCAACTCGCCGTCGGTTGTCATCAGCAACAGGCCTTCAGTGTTGAAATCCAGCCGTCCAACCGGCAGTAGACGCGGCAGGCCGGGCGGCATCATGTCATAGATGGTCTTGCGGCCCTTGTGGTCGTTGGCCGCTGTCAGGCAGCCGGGCGGCTTGTGGAAGCGGAACAGCCGGGCCGCCGTCGGCATTTCCACCGCCTGACCGTCGACCGTCACGCCGCTCAATGTCTTGAGCAACGTCGCGGGCGTCGTGAGCACCGTGCCACCGATGGCGATCCGGCCTTCGGCGATCATCCGCTCGATGTCGCGACGTGACGCGACGCCGGCCCGAGCCAGCAGTTTGGCGATACGCTGGGGACCTGCTTCAGCAGGTGGTGAGATATCGCGACGATCACGATTGGGGCGGGGGGCACGAGGCATGGCGCGTCTGTGGCGGTGGTGCGCCCGCTTGGCAAGCGCTTGAGCCGTTTCGTCGCTAGACCTTCAAGCAAGTCCGCAACCGCAAGCGGCTTGCGGCGCACCGATATCTGCGTCGGATTGCCCGACCGTGCAGGTGTTTGTCCGGTTATCAGGGCCACGAAGCAAGCCGCAATGTCTGCTTTTGCCGTTGCGTGTTTTGATGACGACGCTATAGGCCTATCGCCTTGCCCCAGTGGTGGAATTGGTAGACGCGCTGGATTCAAAATCCTGTTCTGAGAGGAGTGCCGGTTCGAGTCCGGCCTGGGGCACCATTCCATGATCGTCGGCTCTGAAACGCCCACCGCAAGCGCACCAGTACCCGCATCCGCGTTGGGAATCCTGCCTATGGCTAGGTGACCTGACGCGGAAGTAGGCGGTGGGCGAGAGCCAGCGCGCCGTATACCCCGGCATCCGCCCCAAGCGCAGGGGAGACAATGACCCGCTCGAGGTCAGCGATGCTTTGCCCAGGCAGGTACGCCCGCAACAGGTCTGCGGTAGCGGTGCGGACGCGCGGCAGCAGGGTCTTTTGTCCATAGCCGACGCCACCGCCGATCACGATGCGATGCGGCGACAGGGTCAGGATGAGCAGGTGCATCAGCTCAGCGATTTCGGCGGCAACATTATCCCATAGCGGATCGGTCGCGGGAAGATCCTCGGCCGGGCAACCGGCGCGGGCGGTGATCGCTGGTCCGGAGGCAAGCCCCTCCAGGCAGTCTGCATGGACGGCGCAGATTCCGGCAAAGGAATCGCCCATTGCAAAGCCGACGACCTGGCGGTTGAACAGATCGATCACCACGGCAAGACAGAGCCAGCCCTCATCGGTTCGGCAAAGACCGCCTTGATGTGCACCGCCAACGCCGTATCGCTGAGCCGGCGCCCCGGCTGAACAGCCGGCCGGCTCGGGCCAGCATCGACAGCTTGCCGCAATCGGCGTTGATGGTAGCCGCTGGCGCTGACCTGCAGAACCCGGCACTGGACCATGATCGGCCAGGTGCCACGAGGTCGCTCGACAAAGGCATACCTCACAGCGACTCCCTCGCGAAGTATGCCGTCGCTTTTTTTAGATGTGGCGCTCCATGCGCACCCGCGACAGCTCGGCCTTCAGTCGGGCAATCTCCATCTGTTCGGCGGTCAACGCCTTGCCGCGAACGTCTCGAAGGCGCCCCGATGCTTCGGCCTTCACCCAGTTGTCCAGCGATTGCGCCGAAACCCCCCAGCGTCCGCGCCACCGCCGACAGCTTCTCGCCGCCATGCACCAGTCGTACAGCCTCCTGTTTGAACTCAAGCGCATATCGCGCCCGCACGCCGTCTTTCATTCCTGATACCCCTCCGGTGGTCTGATCCTATCAGCCAAGGGAGACGTCAGGCAGGGGCAAGGTCAAAGCCACGGCCGCCACTTTTGCGTGCGTTAGGCGATGCCCCGCGCGATGTGGGCGTCGATCACCGTCTCGAGGATTGCGAGCGGTACGCCGCCGGTTTGCACGACGACATCGTTGAATGCGGCGAGATCGAATTTGTGGCCAAGCGCGGACTGTGATTTGGCACGCAGGCGCAGGATTTCATTGTGTCCGATCTTATAGCCGCAGGCTTGGCCCGGCGACGCGCAATATCGGTCGATCTCGCTGGTCATCGCCTCGACGCCTTTGCCGGTCTGGCTGATCAGGAATTGTACCGCCTTGTCACGTGACCAGCCCATGGCGTGGAGGCCGGTATCGACCACCAGGCGACAGGCGCGGAACTGCTGGGCCTGCAGATAGCCGAGCTGGCTGAACGGGTCATTGGCGTAGATGCCGAACTCATCCACCAGCTGTTCGGCATAAAGCGCCCAGCCTTCAACAAACGCATTGAAGCCGATCATTGAGGCGATCAGCGGTATCTCATAATGCTTTTCGGCAAGATAGGCGCCCTGCCAGGCATGGCCAGGGACGGCTTCATGTGCCGTCAGGCTGGCGAGCTGATATTTTGGCCACAGCGATGTCGATTTGAGGTTCACATAATAGATCGCCGGACGTGATCCATCGAGCGAGGCAAAGTTCATATAGCCAAGCGCTGACCCATCCTGAATATCAGGCGGGACGCGCTTGACCTGCACGTCAGCTTTCAACGCCATGTGCGACAATTTTGGCAGGAGCGGGCGGATCGCCGCAATGCGACCGCCAATATCGGCAAGCAGCGCTTCACGGCCCACATCGGTGTCAGGATAGAGGAACCGGGTGTCACGGTTCAGCGCTGTCACGCGCGCCCCGACACTCCCCTGCGTTAGGCCTTGCGATCGGAGGAGCCCATCCATCCGCGCCAGGATTTCCTGATTCTGTTCGAGGCCGGTGGCGTGAATTTCCGCCGGATCCTTGGTCGTCGTCGTGCCGAGCCGCAACGCCCAGCGGTAATAGGCCTCCCCATCCGGGAGTCGGGCGACGCTGCCATTGTCACCTGCGTCGGCGGTTGCCGCAGCAAAGGCAGCGATTTGGCGGTCGAGTGCGGGATAGATTTCCGCCTCAATCAGCTTCGTCGCGCGCGAACCCCACTCGCCTGCGATGCCTGCCTTCGATGTCCGGGCAAGCAGCGACGACACGAGGCCCTGGCTTGCCGCCTTGGTAGCCCGGAAGCCGGTAAGCTGGCCAAGCGCGTTGCGCGCGATGAAGTTCGGCGGGACGATGCCCCGGCTGGCATCGGACGTAATCTGCACCGCCTCCTGATCGATCTGGCGCGCAAAGCCGACCATCCGCGCCAGATAGGCCTCGGCGTCGGCTTTGGTCGCGATGCTGTGCTGGGAATTCAGGAATTCCGGAAAACCACTGACCACGCCGCTTTGCTGGCTGACAACATAGGGCCCGGTTCCGCCGCCAAAGCCAGCCGCCGCGCCACCGCCATAGCCAAATTTGGTCCCTTCGAGCCCGCGATCCGCTGAATAGTTGATGGTGTCATAGCGAATTCTGTCATCGGCAGAGAGTGTGGTTCGGTCCAACGCGCCCAAGCGCTGCTTGATCGACGTCACCTGCGCGGTCCAGCGATCGACGCCGGCGGGTGACAAGTCGGAGACCATCGATTTCAGCCCCGCCCGCGCGCCGGTGTCGAGGCCAAGCCCGGTCGCCTGCTCTGGCGACTGGGCGAGCAATTCATCGGCGAACGTGTCGAGCAGCGCGCCCAACGCCGTTTGCGGGGCACCCATCGCAGCCCGGGCAGGAAATGCCGCCAGGGCGCTTGTGGCAGCCACACCGGCCAGAAATCTGCGCCGATCAAATGGGTGCGCGGTCGGGTTCATGGCGGTTCTCCGTTTGGGGACAGTTGCAATGTTGATAGCAGGGCAAGGCAACCCCGCACACCGCTGAAACTGCACATAGGCGGGAAATCAGCGATTGAGATGCGACGGTATCGCCAGCTTGCCGGTTGACACGCCAAGGCCTGCTGAATAGGTAGCGCGACGCTTTTTAAGCGGGTGTAGCTCAGTTGGTTAGAGCGCCGGCCTGTCACGCCGGAGGTCGCGGGTTCGAGTCCCGTCACTCGCGCCATTGCTGGCAGCGTCAAACATCTCAAACTCCGCAGCGATTGATCCCTCCACAAGCAGCTCCCACAGCTGTTGGCTGAGGGCCTGCGGAAACCCTTCCGCATCCGCCGCTGTCGCAACCTTTGCCAGAACATCGGCCTTGCGCCATTCGTCGCGGACGGCGTCGCGATCCGGCTTGATCCGCGCTGCGGCCGCGATATAGCGCATCCGCTCGGCGAGCAACGTCACCAGCTGGCGATCAAGATCGTCAATGCCGGCCCGGACATCGGCCATGGATTGGCAGTCGACAGGCCGGGTCATTTGCCTGGTTTCTTGCTGCGCCACAGGCCGGTTTCCATCCAAATCACCACGGGCCGCAACGGCAGGACCCAAATGGTTCCCAGCACAAGGTACAAAATGGCCTGCGCGAGAATTGGCAAGGCTTCGATTGTCGGCGCCCCGGCCGCGATCAGCAAGGCATAGGCCGCCAGTCCGGCTACGATAGAGAGTACGCCGAGCGGCTTGCGAAGGGTGGGTGTCATGGCACTGCGAATAGCCGAGCGACCGCGCGCCGTCACCCCGAGATATCGATCCATTGATGCGGTGTTGCAATCGCGTGCATCGGCCTATCCCAAGGGTCAGGCAGTAGTTCGTCTATAATCTGAATATCATAAGACAAGCCAATGATTACAATTGATTTATTTACACCCTGGTTCGCGATGTAACGATCATAATGCCCTGCACCCTGTCCGATGCGATTGCCGCTGCGGTCAACGCCAAGCAACGGGACCAGCAACACATCTGGCTGTACGAGCGTGGCATCTGGATCAGGTTGCGGGAAGTTGAAGGGCCCCGGGACAAACTTGCCCCCGCGCCGAAAACACATGTCGGCTTCTCGGTCCGCGAACCAGGGATAGGCAATTTCACAGCCAACGGCGGCGGCACGATGGTCGGTTGGCAGGGGCGCGATTTCCGAGCCGATTGCGACGTAGCTGCCGATCAGCGTCCCGGGCGACAGATGGGCGCAGACCTGGTCTGCAAGCGATGCATCGAGGCGCGCCCGTTCTGCCGCCGTCAGGGACCGGACATAGTCACGGCGGCGCTGACGCAAGCTCTGCCGGAGCGCGTCCTTAGTCACTTGATGGGGGAAAATTGGCGGAACCACCATGGCCGTTTGTCGGAAGATCCTCTGACGCCAGCAACGTCAGGTGGGAACCATGTGCACCGGACCAGGATCCGGACAGGGACAGCTCCCGTGGAAAAAAGAATCGCCTCAGGGATGTTCGCTTTCTCGTACCGGGCAGTACCGCCACGCCCAATCTAGGCGCTTGTTGCCTCATTCTCAAGGGCTGCGGCCAAACGCTCCACCCGCTCAGCGAGGGCGACCAATGCGCTGTCGTCCGCAGGCTGGGCGACCGGACCCTTTCCGCTGCGCAGTTCATGCAGTTCGTCGGCGATCAATATCCCCGCCATGAGCAGCAGGCGCGGCTCACTCATCTGGCCAAGCGCTGCCTGAAGTTCAGTGGTCTTGCGGTCGAGGTGACTGGCAAGGCCTGCGAGGTGTGTCTCCTCGCCGTCACCGCAGGCGAGAGAATAGGACCGGCCGCCAATCTGGACATTGACCTGGCCCATCAGGCAGAGTCCTCCGACAGCAAGCGATCAATTCGCGCGACCGCCTCCCGCGCTGCCGCTTCAAGGGAGGCGCAGCGGGTCTCCAGCATTTCCGTATTTGCCGAGCGGTCGGTTGATTTCGGGCGCGACGCCACGGCTTCGAGGCGGGTCAAAGCACGTTCCAGCCGCTCCCGTGCTTCGCTCACTGCTTTTGGTGCCCCTTGTAACCACGCAAAATCAGCGCGTTGTGGCGGGAGGGTAAGACGGGATGTTGAGTCGAGTCAATCACCCGCCGTTGACGGAGCGAGGGGGGCTGCTAATGGTCCCCCCGAGACTCCCAACCTACTCCCCACCGACGCCCGACGAAAGCGCCACAGCGACATGACCGTTTCGCGAAAAGATATGGCCAATGCGATCCGCGCGCTGGCGATGGATGCCGTCGAGGCTGCGCAATCCGGACACCCGGGGATGCCGATGGGCATGGCCGACGCGGCGACTGAATTGTTTGCCAATCATCTGAAATTCGACCCGGCAGCGCCAAAATGGCCTGACCGTGACCGCTTCGTGCTGTCGGCCGGCCATGGTTCGATGTTGATCTATGCCCTGCTGCACCTGACGGGATACGCACGGCCGATGCTCGGGGATATCCGGAATTTCCGCCAGCTGCACAGCCCGTGCGCCGGGCACCCTGAGAATTTCGAGCTGGAGGGAGTGGAGTGCACGACCGGGCCGCTCGGGCAGGGGTTGGCGATGGCGGTCGGTATGGCAATGGCCGAGCGCCATCTCAACGCGCACTTCGGGGATGCGCTTGTCGATCACCGGACCTGGGTCATCGCGGGTGACGGTTGCCTTATGGAGGGGCTGAACCACGAGGCGATTTCGCTGGCGGGCCATCTTGGCCTTGGGCGATTGAACGTCCTTTGGGATGATAACCGGATCACCATCGATGGCGCCGTAAACCTTTCAACCAGCGAAGATACCGCCAAGCGTTTTGAAGCGGCGGGCTGGCATGTCGTGGCTTGTGACGGCCATGATGCGGTGGCGGTCGGTGAGGCACTGGACGCAGCCAAGGCCGATCCGCGCCCGTCGCTGATCGCCTGTCGCACGACAATCGGATATGGCGCACCGACCAAGGCTGGCAGCCACGCATCGCACGGCGCAGCACTGGGTGCCGCAGAGATCGCCGGTGCCCGCGTGGCGCTTGGGTGGCCACACGACCCCTTCGTGATTCCTGCCGAAATTAAGGCGGCGTGGGAGGCGACCGGGACGCGCGGCAAGGCTGCTCGGCAGGATTGGGAAACGCGGTTGGCCGCCGATGTGCAGCGGGACGCTTTCGAGGCTTCACTTGCCCCGCAGTCAGTCACCGATGCCCTCAACGCCCATATTGCCGCCCTGATCGCTGCGCCGCAGAAAATCGCGACCCGCAAGGCATCTGAAATCGCGCTGGATGTCGCGGTTCCGGTCCATGGCGGTTTGTTCGGAGGATCGGCCGACTTGACGGGGTCGAACAACACAAAAGCCAAGTCAGCGCAGCCCTTTACGCGCGACAGTTACGGCGGGCGCTACGTTTATTATGGCATCCGCGAATTCGGTATGGCCGCCGCGATGAACGGCATTGCGCTGCACGGACAGATGATTCCGTTCGGTGGCACGTTCATGGTGTTCTCCGACTATATGCGCAACGCCATCCGGATGTCAGCAATCCAGCGCGCGCAGGTCATCTATGTGCTGACCCACGACAGCATCGGGCTTGGCGAGGATGGTCCGACCCATCAGCCGATCGAGCACCTGCTCAGCCTGCGTGCGATCCCGAACCTTGCCGTTTACCGACCTTGCGACGCGGTCGAGACGGCGGAGTGCTGGGCGCTGGCGATTGCTGATACGGCTCGGCCATCGGCTTTGGCTTTGTCCCGCCAGAATTTGCCGCAGATGCGATTGGCGGCGTCCGAGAATTTGACGGCCAAGGGCGGATATCGCCTGCGTGCGGCGATAGCGCCCCGCAAGGTGGTGCTGATCGCGACGGGGTCGGAGGTTCATATCGCCGCCGCCGCCGCCGAAGCGCTTGAGGCACGGGGCATCGGTTGCGACCTGGTGTCGATGCCGTGTTGGGAGGCATTTGATGCGCAGCCGGAGGCGCACCGGAATGATATTCTGCCAGACGGCGTGCTGATCGCCTCGGTCGAGGCCGGGACGACGATGGGGTGGGAGCGCTATACCGGTCGCAAGGGTCTGCGCTTTGGCGTCGACAGCTTCGGTGCGTCGGCCCCGATCGACGATCTTTACAAGCTGTTCGGCCTTACTGCCGACAATATTGCCTCAAAAATCATCACGAAACTTCAAGGAGCTTAGCAAGATGGCGGTCAAGGTTGCGATCAACGGGTTCGGGCGCATCGGGCGCAATGTTCTGCGTGCGATTCTGGAATCCGGGCGCACCGATATCGAAGTCGTGTCAATCAATGATCTTGGCGATGCCAAGATGAACGCGCTGCTGCTGAAGCGGGATTCGGTGCATGGGCCGTTCCCGGGTACAGTTGTGGCGGACGGCGACTATCTCGTTGTCGATGGCAAGCGCATCCGGGTCACTGCCGAGCGTGACCCGGCCAAGCTGCCGCACGCCGAAATGGGCGTCGATATCGCAATGGAATGCACCGGCTTCTTCACGGCTGCCGACAAGGCGAAGGCGCATATCGATGCCGGTGCAAAAAAGGTGCTGATTTCGGCGCCGGGCAAGGGCGTCGACCTGACAGTTGTTTTCGGTGTGAACGATGACAAACTGACGGCGGCGCATAAAATCGTCTCCAACGCGTCCTGCACGACCAACTGCCTTGCGCCGCTGGCGATGGTGCTCGACGAACAGTTCGGGATTGAATCCGGGCTGATGACCACGATCCACAGCTATACCAATGACCAGAAAATCCTCGATCAGATCCATGAGGACCCGCGCCGCGCTCGCGCTGCCGCCATGTCGATGATCCCGACCACGACGGGTGCCGCGCGTGCGGT
>JAYVLC010000173.1:0-2464 GCA_043759675.1 Sphingosinicellaceae bacterium | reverse complement strand
GGCAATTGTCCGATTGAAGAGCTGACCGCGCTCGAAAAGGTCGCCTGTCCGGGGCACGGAGCCTGTGGCGGTCAGTTTACGGCCAACACGATGGCCTGTGTTGCCGAAGCGATTGGCTTGTCCCTCCCCAACTCCAACATGACACCGGCCCCCTATGCGAGCCGCGCTGACATCGCGTTGGCGGCAGGCCGACAGATCATGATGCTGCTCGAACGCAATATCCGCCCGCGCGATATCTGCACCCGTGCGGCGTTCGAAAATGCGGCACGGGTTGTCGCGGCGACCGGCGGTTCAACAAATGGCGCCCTCCACCTTCCGGCAATGGCCGCAGAGGCTGGCATCGAGTTTGACCTCTTCGATGTCGCCAACATCTTCAAATCAACACCCTATATCGCCGACCTGAAGCCCGGCGGACGCTTTGTCGCCAAGGACATGTATGAGGCGGGCGGCGTCTATATGTTGATGAAGACTCTGCTGGATGGCGGCTTCCTCGACGGCAATTGCCTGACCGTGACCGGCAAGACTCTCGGCGAAAACATCGACGAAGTGACATGGAACCCGGACCAGAAGGTGATCTATCCGGTGTCCGCCCCGCTCAGCCCGACTGGCGGAGTTGTCGGTCTTCGGGGATCACTTGCCCCGGATGGCGCAATCGTCAAGGTCGCCGGCATGGCGCGTTTGCAGTTCAGCGGCCCTGCACATGTGTTTGAATGCGAAGAAGATTGTTTCGCCGCCGTTGAACGCGGCAGCATCCTCGAGGGCGAAGTGCTGATCATCCGCTACGAGGGGCCAAAGGGCGGTCCCGGGATGCGCGAGATGCTGTCCACTACCGCCGCCCTTTATGGGCGCGGCATGGGCGACAAGGTTGCGCTGATCACCGATGGCCGGTTTTCAGGCGCGACGCGCGGTTTCTGCGTTGGGCATGTTGGTCCCGAAGCGGCTGACGGCGGCCCGATCGCGCTGATCGAAAATGGCGACATGATTGTCATTGACGCTGCTGCGGGGACCATCGACATCGACGTACCTGCTGACGTGCTAGCCGCCCGCAAAATGGCCTGGCAACCGCGCATCAACGACTATCAGTCGGGCGCGCTCTGGAAATATGCGCAGCTGGTTGGGCCTGCCCGTACCGGGGCACAAACGCATCCGGGGGCCAAGGCCGAGCGACATGTTTATGCTGATATCTAGGCCTTAAGGACTTGTGGTTGGCCGTTACCAACAGCCCCGTTGTGACTGCGTCGGAGATGCGCGGGCTGGAGGCTGCTGCCATCGCCCGGGGGAGGCCTGCAACGGCGTTGATGGAGGCGGCGGGGCACATGGCGGCCCGCGCAACGGCGGCGTTGGTTGGCGGGCTGCCCGCGCTGATATTGTGTGGCCCCGGCAACAACGGCGGCGATGGCTACGTCGTGGCGCGGGTGTTGCGGGACTGGGGCTGGAGCGTCCGGGTCGCGGCGCTTGCCCCACCGGCGGCGGCTGAGGCGATTGCGGCAGCCGCGCTCTGGGCTGGTCCGGTCGAGGTGCTGGATGTCGATACCGCCCCGGCACCGCTGCTGATTGACGCGCTGTTCGGAATCGGCCTGACGCGCGGGGTCGCTGCAAGTGTTGTGTCGAACCTGCACCGCTTGGCTGCCGGGGCACGCACCGTCGTCGCCATCGACCTGCCAAGCGGGGTCGCGACCGATGATGGGCAGTGTCTGTCGGAGCCGGTACGCGCGGATATGACGGTAACTTTTGGAGCGCTCAAGCCTGCGCACCTGCTACACCCGGCGGCGGGATATTGCGGTCGGCTGGTGGTTGCCGGAATTGGGTTGGAGCCTGAAGCCAGTCAAACTTGTGCGGTCACCCGCCCGATTCTGCCGCCGATCGCGGCCGACGCCCATAAATTCACGCGCGGCCATGTGCTGATTGCGGGCGGGCCGAAGGGGTCGGCCGGCGCAGCCCGGCTCGCGGCGCTGGCCGCACAGCGCACCGGGGCGGGCTATGTAACGCTGTTGTCGCCGACGGATGCATTGGACGCCAACGCGGGACAGCTCGGATCGGTGGTGCTCGCGGTTGCTGATGTGCCTGTCGAACTGGCGATGGCGGCAGCCAATATACGGGTGTCTGCCTTGGCGGTCGGGCCGGGATTTGGCACGTCACGCGGGCGCGACACCGTGCTGGCCTTGCTCGGCACCGCCAAGCCGATTGTCCTCGACGCCGATGTCTTCACGCTATTTGCCGCCGACGCACCCGGCCTTGCGACCGCGATTTCCGGCCCGGCTGTACTGACGCCACATTTGGGTGAGTTTCGGCGGCTGTTCGGCGATCTGCCGGGAAGCAAGCTTGATCAAGTCAGGACGGCGGCGCGCTCCGTCGGGGCCGTGGTCCTGCTGAAGGGGCCGGACACCGTGATTGCTGCTCCCGACGGGCGCGCGGCGATCTGCACGCATGGCACACCCGACCTTGCGACCGCTGGGTCGGGTGA
>JAYVLC010000172.1:0-5749 GCA_043759675.1 Sphingosinicellaceae bacterium | reverse complement strand
ACAGCCGGTAAGTCACGAGCCCCAGATATTCGTGCAGCGCAAGGTCGGTACGGTCGAGGTTGTCGAGGATGTCCCCACGGAAAAGGTCCCGCCAGGTCGCAATCGGCGGCGTTTCCAAATCGACCGGATAGGGCAGAGCTTCAATCCCTGCGGCGCGGAAGCAGGCGACTGACCTTGGCATGTGAAAGGCCGACGTGACCAGGATGACTGGTCGACGGGTTTCTGCTGCAACACCCAGCGCATTGCTGCAAGTGTCCGCTGTACCCCCCACCTTGATGATCCGGTCGGTCGAAATACCCAACCCGCTCCAGGTTGTCGCGACGATATCGACGTCACGGGTTGTCGAGCCGGGGTAGCGGAGCCCGCCGACGATCGCCACCTCTGCACGGGGCAGGGCAAACGCCAGCTCGGCACCGGCGATGACCCGGTCCGCATGTTCATTATACTCCGGTCGCCCGGCCAGCCTTGACGCGCCAAGCCGCTCCGCCCCGCCAAGCACGGCAATGAACGCGCCGGGCGGCAGCATCGCTGCGGGCGGGCGCCCAAAGCGGAGTTCGAGTGGCTTCATCAAAAGCAACCCCAGCGGCGACAGTCCCGCCAAAGCAAACCAGCCGATCGACAGCGCAAGCAGCCGGCGCGACCACCGCGGAGACCGGCGCGTCAGGGCAAGCGCCAGCAGCGCCGGCCAGAATATCCAGCTGACCGGGCCGAACAGGTTCCAGATCGCATAATTGCTCAAAGCTGGTGATACGCCCGGTACCAGTCGATGAACCGGGGAATGCCCTCGTCGATACTGGTCAGGGGCTGGAATCCCAGGTCGCGCTGGATGGCGTCGATATCGGCGAAACTGTCCTTCACGTCACCGTCCTGCATTGGAAGAAACTCCTTCACCGCTGCCTTGCCGAGCGCCGTCTCGATCAGGCCGATCATCCGCATCAGCTCCTCGGACTTGTGATTGCCGATATTATACAGACGGTTCGGGCCGGTTGATCCACCGGCTTTGCGACTGCCGTCGTCGGGTGGCGGATTGTCGAGGCAGGCAACAACACCGGTGACGATGTCATCGACGAACGTAAAATCCCGCCGCATGTTGCCGCCGTTGAAAATCCTGATCGGCCTGCCGGTCAGAATCGCATCGGTGAACAGCCACATCGCCATGTCGGGGCGGCCCCAGGGACCATAGACGGTGAAAAAGCGCAGGCCCGTGAGCGGCAGGCGGTACAAGTGGCCATATGTCTCCGCCATCAGTTCATCCGCCTTCTTGGTCGCCGCATAGAGCGATATCGGGTGATCAACCCGGTCATCGACCGAAAAGGGGAGCTTGGTGTTGGACCCGTAGACCGAGGACGATGAGGCATAGACCATGTGGAGGCACCGCTCGCTGCGTCGGGCAAACTCCATGACGTTCAGATGGCCGACGAGATTCGACTGGACATAGGCATGCGGGTTTTCGATCGAATAGCGAACGCCGGCCTGCGCCCCGAGGTGCACAATCCGGTCGATGTCGAGTCCTGCCAGCTCGGCAGAGAGGCTGGCATAGTCGGCAAAGTCGGCCCGGATGAAGCGAAACGCGCGACCATGGCGGGATGACAGGTCGGCGACCCGGTCGGTCTTCAGCTGCACGCTGTAATAGTCGTTGACGATGTCGAGGCCGATGACCTCGTCGCCGCGCGCGAGCAGCCGTTGGGCAGTGTGATAGCCGATAAAACCTGCCGCACCGGTGACCAGAACCGCCATCAATCCGCCTCTTCTTGTGTGGCAGCGGGGTAACCCGCCGCGCCGTTGTGCGCAACCATGCGATCACGGGTTTCCAACGGCGCGCCGCTGCGCTAATCCCCGCGCTCGTTGGGGCGTCGCCAAGTGGTAAGGCAGCGGCTTTTGATGCCGCCATCCGCAGGTTCGAATCCTGCCGCCCCAGCCAGTTTCATAATATAGATATATATCAATATCTTAGAGGATATCGAGTTATAATTATGGGACAGGTCTATAGGCCGACACCTCAAGGGATGTTCGTCCCCACGATAAATTCCGTTCCGGTGAACGTGAGTCCTTTCTGGCCACCCGAAAAGACCCCTTGCGAGATTCCGTTTTCTGCGAGGGTGTAGCCATTTGCCCTCAAGAACGAATGAATCTCTAGGGCGAACTGGATTGCCTCTCCGTCGCCCATGACCGCCACGACCGTGATCCTCACCGTCTTCGGAATCTCACGGATAATCTGTGCCTGTAGTACCGCGTCCATCTTGCGCGGTTGCGGTCCTAAGCTCACTGTGTGTGCGGTTATGCCGCCACTCTGATTGTGCGATGTGACACTCTGGTCAATTAAGGCGTGCATTTCGGCAGGCGTAGGTGAACGTCCAAAGCGCTTGCGGAACATGCCTTCAAATGTACTGTCGTCACTCGCCATCGTGCACAGTTACGTTTCTGGCAGTAATCCCGCCAGTCTGACCATGCGAGGTGACACGCTGATCATGCACACCGGAAATAGCAGGAATGCTGGCCTTTGGACGCTCAGGCGAAAGAGCCCAATCTGCAATGGCTGCTAAGAGGGCAAGCCCAAGGATCGCTAGGCCTGCATATAGCGGTCGAACCTGCGGTATCTGTGATAAAGCTATTAACCCGATTCCCACCGCAAGCCCGGCGGCGGCGAGTGGCTTTGGCACTGCGGGAAAGCGCCATCGCGCAAAAGACGACACCACGCTTATTCCGATACCGAGGATAAGGGGCGAATCCATTGGACCATTATATCACCGACCGCGCGTTTCCAAAACGACGAATGTCGACGCGGCGGCAGGCAGGAAAAAAGCAGGGTCGGGGGCAGGAAAGCGCAGACCTACGCGGCCTCCCTCAACACCTTCTGGACCGTTGCGGGGGCCACGCCAGCGGCCTTGGCAGCGGCGCGGGGTGCGAGCCCGCCGAGGCCAGCCGCGCTGCCAATCACACCAGCGCGCACAAATGATCGACGATCCCATCCGGTCCGGTTCATACCATCGCGATGCTAAGCATGACCCGAAGACGAGCCAATGGCTAAATTCGTCGCGCCGGGTCAGTGTGGCTTCACCGGCCCGAACGCCATGTCGCTGTTCGCCGCCATCCAAGTGATAACAGCATAGGCGGCGACATTCTGATCGAGTTGAATACGGTCGATCTTGTCGAGCGTATCGTCCGGCGTGTGGTGCAGGTCGAAATAACGGGTCCCGTCCTGGGCAGGCGAGACGCAGCCGACGCCCAACGCAGTAAGAACGCCGGTATCCGAGCCACAGCCGGCGTCATTCTTGCTGTCGTAGGCAATGCCCAGCGGAGCGAGGACGGCAGCCATGCTTTTGACAAGCGGCAGCGCGTCTGGTGCGACGTTGGACCCGAGTTTCCAGACCCGGTCCGCTCCGAAATCGGATTCAGCCACGAGGACATGCTTGTCGTTGGCATGCTTGGCGGCATAGGCTTGGGCACCGAGCAGCCCAGGCTCTTCTGCGCCGAACATGACGACCCGGATCGTGCGGCGCGGCTTGAGCTTGGCGTCAAGGATCAGCTTGGCTGCGGCTGTGGTGATTGCGACACCGGCTCCGTCATCGATGGCACCGGTCCCAAGGTCCCAGCTATCGAGGTGCCCGCCAATCAGCACGACCTCATCTGCCGCACTGCTGCCCGGGATTTCGCCTATGACATTGCCTGATTGCCGGGTCCCCAGCGACCGCGGCGTCATGATGATCCGCAGGCGAACCGGCTTTCCGGCTGCAAGGATACGGTCGAGCTGATCGGCGTCGGGCAATGACAGCGCGCCGCTTGCGATGGGTGCCACGCCGGGCGCCCAGTTGGTGCCCCCGACATGCGGATTGCGGTGATAGTCGGTGCCGAGCGAACGGATGATGACCGCGGCGGCTCCCTTCGATGCGGCGATGGACGGGCCGCTCCGCCGGACGATGCCGTTGAAGCCGTATGACGACCCGTCCTGCGTTTTCATCATCTTGTGGGTCAGAAACACGATCTTGCCTTTGACTACGGCGTCAGGGGCTGCGCTCAGCGCCTCTACGGTGGCGAACCGGACGACCTCGGCCTCGATACCGTCTGCCGGGGTAGCACCACTGTTTCCAAGCGCCGCAACCGTCAGCTTCTGGGGGAACGGACTGACAACCGTGATGCTTTCTGCGCCGCGTTCCCAGGCCGGCATATCGAAGGGTTCCACGCGCACATTGCTGAAACCAAGCGCTGTGAGCTTGGCGACGGCCCACTGTCGCCCCCGTGCCTCGGCCTCGGTCGCCGCAAGGCGTTGACCGACTTCGGTGGTCAGGCTTTCGACGATGGCATAGGCTTCACTGCTCTTCGTGGCGGCGTCCCTGAGCTTGATCGCGGTTGCGACATCGTCGGCTTGGGCGGGCAGGGCGGTGGACAACAGCAAAACAGCAACAACAAAGCGGCGCATCGGGAAAAGCCTCCATACATCGGTCTGCGGGGTCTACAGGTCCGGCGACCCATTTGCCAATCCGGCGCTGCTCGGCTAAACGCCCGCCAACCTTTCCAGACGCTGATTTCCCCTGCGGAGCACCCATGGCCTCCTACCAATATTCCTATGTGATGAAGGGTCTGACCAAGACCTTTCCCGGCGCGCCCAAGCCGATCCTCAACAATATTCACCTGCAATTTTTGCCCGATGCAAAGATCGCGATCATCGGCGTCAATGGCGCGGGAAAATCGACGCTGATGAAAATCATGGCCGGGTTCGACAAGGAGTTTGTCGGTGAGGCCTGGGCAGCGGATGGCGTTCGGGTCGGTTATCTGGCGCAGGAGCCGCAGCTCGACCCGGCCAAGACGGTGCGCGAGAACGTCATGGAAGGGGTGCGCGGCACTGCCGACATGATGGACCGGTTCAACGCGATTTCCGCCGAGATGGCGGACCCGCAGGATTCGACAGATTTCGATGCGCTGATGGCCGAAATGGGCGAGCTGCAGGAAAAGATCGACACCGTTGACGGCTGGACGCTCGACAATCAGCTGGAGATCGCCATGGACGCGCTGCGCTGCCCGCCAGGCGACGCGGCAGTCACTAGCCTGTCGGGTGGCGAAAAGCGGCGCATCGCGCTCTGTCAGCTGCTGCTGTCCAAGCCTGAGGTGTTGCTGCTCGATGAGCCGACCAACCACCTCGATGCCGAAAGCGTCCAGTGGCTCGAAAAACACCTGATCGACTATCCGGGCAACGTTATCCTCGTCACCCACGACCGTTACTTTCTTGATAATGTTGTCAATTGGGTCCTTGAGATCGACCGCGGGCGCGGCCTGCCGTTCGAGGGCAATTACTCGGCCTGGCTGTCGGCCAAATCCAAGCGGATTGCCCAGGAATCATCCGAGGATGAAAGCCGCCAGCGGGCGATTACCCAGGAGCTGGAATGGATCCGCGCCAGTCCAAAGGCACGCCAGACCAAGTCAAAGGCGCGTATCAAGGCGTTTGACGAACTGGTCGAGGCCCAGAATGATCGGCGTCCCGGTTCATCGCAGATTTTGATCCAGATTCCGCCCCGCCTCGGCAGCACCGTGATCGAGGTCAACCACTTGACCAAAGCCTATGGCGACAAGCTGTTGTTCGATGATTTGTCGTTCAGCCTGCCGCCGGGTGGTATCGTTGGCGTCATCGGCCCGAACGGTGCCGGCAAGACGACATTGTTCAAGCTGATAACCGGCGTGGAGACGCCGGATAGCGGCTCGGTCAAGGTCGGGGAGACGGTGAAGCTCGGCTATGTCGACCAGTCGCGCGATACCC
>JAYVLC010000171.1:0-16123 GCA_043759675.1 Sphingosinicellaceae bacterium | reverse complement strand
TGACCGCCGCGCTGCAAATTCTTGATCGGGGCGTGATCCCGCGCTGGAAACTGCTCGGGTCGTGGGCCGGAGCAACGGGCCAGTCGCAGTTTCTGCCGTCGTCCTGGCTCAGCTGGGCAGCCGACGGCGACGGTGACGGGCGCGCTGACATCTGGGCGTCGCAACCCGACGTGCTGGCGTCGATCAGCAATTATCTGGCAAAAAATGGCTGGAAGGCCGGACAGCCGTGGGCGACCCATGTTTACGTACCACCGGAGCTTGACCGGAACCGGGTCCGCGATCTGGTGAGGCCGGCCCAATGCCCGCGCGTCATGTCAAAGCACAGCCGCTGGCTGACGGTGAAGGAATGGCGCAGCCTCGGGCTCGCGGCATTGGGGACAAGCCTGCCGGGGGACGCTATGCTGGCCACACTGGTTGAACCGGATGGTCCGGCGGGCGGGGGGTATCTGACCTATGGCAATTACCGGGCGATCCTCAGGTATAATTGCTCCAACTTCTATGCGCTCTCGGTCGGGCTGCTCGCCGATGCGGTTCGCGGTCCTGACCAGCCTCGCCCTGCTGACGGCCAGCGGATCGACACCCCACCCGAACCGGCACCCGACAGCGAGCCGGTCAGCCCCGAAAATCGGCCAACCCTATAAGGTATTGGGTAAAACCTATTACCCAGCCGATGACCGCGACTATGACGAGAAAGGCTACGCCAGCTGGTACGGCCCCGGCTTCCACGGTGGCACGACGGCCAATGGCGAACCCTATGACATGGACGGGCTGACCGCCGCGCACAAAACCCTGCCGCTCCCGAGTTTTGTCGAGGTTACCAATCTTGATAACGACCGCAAGCTGACGGTCCGGATCAATGACCGGGGCCCCTTTGTTGACGGGCGGATCATCGACCTGTCGCGGCGGGCGGCGCAACTGCTCGGGACCGACCGCAAGGGCGTGGCGAAGGTCCGCGTCAAACGGGTGTTCCCGACTGACCGCGAGATTGCAGAGTTGCAACTCGGGCGCGCGCGCTCATCGCAAGGTGCAGCGGTGCTAAATCCTGCACCAGCGGGTGCGGCGGGTGGATCGGGCCCGGCCTATGTCCAGGTAGCTGCCGTCAGTGACCGGGGCCGCGCCTTTTGGCTGGCGGGCTATCTGGAGAGTTTTGGCAAGGCCGGTGTCGAAAGTGCACCGGGCGGCCTCTACCGTGTCCGGCTTGGGCCCTATGAGAGTCGGGATGACGCAGCGTCGGCGCTGGCGCAAGTCCAGGCTGCGGGCTATCAGGATGCAAGGATCGTCGCATCGTCACCTGATCGTTGAGAATGGAGTTCAATTAAATGCGCCAAGCTGCTTTTTTGCTTGCCTTTACTGCCGCTGCGATTTCCGGACCGGTGGCGGCGCAGTCGACGTTCAACACCACGGCGCCCTTTGCTTATATGCGCGACCTGACCACCGGTCAGACGCTGTATTCCAAGTCGGCCGATGAAAAGATGCCGCCAGCCTCGATGGCCAAGATGATGACGGTCTATCTGGCCTTCTCGCTGATCAAGAAAGGTGATGTAAAACTTGACCAGCTGATCACGGTCCGGCCTGAGACGTGGCGGAAATGGCATGGGCCGGCCGCCGGATCGACGATGTTCCTGTCGCCTGATGAACAGGTCAGTGTTGAAAACCTGCTGCACGGGATTGTAACGCTCTCGGGCAATGATGCCTGCGTGACGCTTGGCGAAGGGCTGGGCGGGACCGAGGAGCAATATGTTGCCGCCATGAATGCCATGGCGAAAAAGCTTGGTCTGAAGGGCACGCAGTTTGCCAACACCAACGGCTGGCCGGACGACGGCGAATATTCGACGCCGCACGACCTAGCGACGATTGCCGAGCGGACGATTCTCGATTTTCCGGGCCTTTATGCAAAATTCTACGGCACCACGTCCTTCACCTGGGGCAAGACCATGGGGGCCGGCGCGCCGATCATCCAGGCCAATCGTAACCCGATCCTTGGCAAGGTCGCCGGGGCCGACGGGCTGAAAACCGGCCATACCGATGATGCAGGCTATGGGTTCACCGGATCGGCGGTTCAGAATGGCCGACGGATTGTCATGGTGATCGCAGGCCTCACCAGCTTCAACGAACGGATCGCAGAATCGGTGAAGTTCATGGACTGGGGGTTCCGAGCCTGGCAACTGAAGCCGCTGCTCAAGGCCGGGTCGATCATTGCGACCGCCGAAGTCCACGCCGGGTCCGACGACACCGTCGGACTGACGGCTGCCCGCAACCTGTCGGTGGCAACGCCGGCTGCGCTTGGCGGCGAGCTTCGGGTCAAGGTGGTTTACGACGGCCCGATCCGCGCGCCGATCGCCAAGGGGCAGCACATCGCCGACCTGGTGGTGACATCGCCGAACATGCCGGTGACCCGCTTTCCGCTGGTGGCGGCCACGGCGGTCGACAAAGCCGGACCGTTCGGGCGGCTGGCCTCCAACATCCGGCGGCTGTTGACGGGCGCGTGATGTGGTGATGCGGGGGCGGTTCATCAGCTTTGAAGGCGGGGAGGGGACGGGCAAGTCGACGCAGATCCGCCTGCTGGCCGACCGGCTGCGAGCGGCGGGACACGAGGTCGTCACAACTCGGGAGCCGGGCGGGACCGAAGGGGCTGAGGCGATCCGCGCGCTGCTGCTGACTGGCGAGCCGGGCCGGTGGAGCCCGGTGACCGAAGCGCTGCTGATGAACGCATCGCGGGCCGATCATGTCGAGCGGCTGATCCGACCGGCGCTGACGCGCGGGAGTTGGGTGCTAAGCGACCGCTATGCCGATTCGACCTTCGTCTATCAGGGTATTGCCGGGCACGTCGATGCAGCGGCGCTGCAAGCCCTGCATGTGCATGCGACGGGCGACCTATGGCCGGACCTGACGATCATTCTTGATTTGCCCGAAGGTGAGGGGCTTGAGCGGGCCCTGGTCCGCGGCGGGGAGGGGCGATTCGAGGCGAAGGGGGCGGGCTTTCATGCGCGCGTCCGACGGGGATTTCGGCAGCGCGCCGCCGAACAACCGGCGCGGTGCAAGCTGATCGACGCAAGCGGGAGCGTCGGCGAGGTTGCGGCGCGCATCAATGCTATCGTGGCGCGCCTCGACTGACATGCTGGTCGGGCATCTTGAGCAGCAACAGGCATTCCTCGGTGCGTTTGGTAGCAGGCGGGCACATCATGCCTGGTTGCTGGCGGGGCCGCCGGGGATCGGCAAGGCGGCGTTTGCGCGGGCTGTCGCACAGTATGTCCTCGCCAGCGCGGCTGGTCCGGCTGCCGGAGTCGATCCTGACCGGCTTGCGGTTGACCCCGAGCACCGCGTGGCGCGCCTGCTGGCCAGCGGGTCCCACCCGGATTTCCGGCTGCTTGAACGCGTGCCGAATGACAAGGGCATCCTCAACGCGCAGATCCTGATTGGCCAGATCCGCAGCTTTCAAGGCGTATTCCAGAACAAGCCGAGCTATTCCGACTGGCGGGTCGTGATCATCGATTCGGTCGATGAAGTGCGGGAAGGGGCCGCCAACGCCCTGCTGAAGACGCTGGAAGAACCACCGCCGAACACGCTGCTGCTGCTGGTCAGCCATGCGCCGGGGCAGTTGCTGCCGACGATCCGGTCGCGATGCCGGACACTGCGCTTCAAACCGCTGCCGGAGGCCGATGTCTCAGACATATTGTCGGCGATATTGCCGGGTCAGTCTGCGGATGAACGTGCGGCGCTGGCAAAACTCGCAGAGGGCAGTCCGGGGCGCGCGCTGCAGTTTGCCGGACTTGATGTGGCAGGGCTTGATGCCGCGCTCGACGGCGTTGCGGGGTCGAGGTCAACGGCGCTGGCGCTTGACCTCGCCCGGAGCCTTGCGAGCAAGACCGCAAAACCGCGCTACGAGGCGTTTCTGACGCTGGCACCGGCCTATCTCGCCAAAGCCGCGAGGCAGCGCCACGGTGCATCGCTGGCGCACACGATCAGCCTGTGGGAGCGCGCAAATTCGCTGGCACGCGACGCGCTGCCGCTGTCGCTCGACCCGCAGGCTGTGGCGTTCGAGCTGGCGACGCTGGTCGGCGAGTTGAGGCGCTAAACGTCCGCCGGGCTGAAATCCCCGGTGACCGGGTCCATGACGCGCAACAACCCGTCTGCAATCGCGAAATGCGCACCCCAAAGCGTCAGGTTTCCGGTGTCGACCCGAGCCTTCACAAACGGAAACGTCAGCAAATTTTCGAGCGACAGGCGGATCGCGGCATATTCCAGCGCCAATTGACCATTGGCGTGCCCAGCCGCGCGAACCGCGTCGCGCGCCGGGGCGATCATCGACATCCAGCCGGCGATGAACCCGCCTTCACCGTGATCTGCACCATCGAACGCGCCGGTCAGCGATGCGTGGATGCCACCGCAGGCACCGTGCCCCATCACCACAACATCTTCGACCTGCAACTGGGTCACTGCAAATTCGAGCGCCGCCGATACGCCGTGCCGTCCGCCACCGGTTTCATAGGGCGGCACCAGATTGGCGACGTTACGGACCACGAACATCTGACCGGGGGCCGCATCGAAGACGATGGTCGGATCGACCCGGCTGTCCGAACAGGCGACGATCATGGTTTTGGGAGATTGGCCCTGCACCAGTTCGTCATAGCGTGCACGCTGGTGCGAATAATTGTCGGTGCGGAAGCGGCGGTAGCCATCGAGGAGTGCATTAAAGTCAGCCATGCCGTGCAGCTAGTGGCTGCCATGCTGTTCTGCAACCGTTGGCATTTGCGGCTGCGCCCGCTATCTGGACGCCATGTTCGAAACCGCACCCGTCATCCGCACCCGCAAGCCCGACTGGCTGCGGGTTCGTGCGCCGACATCCGCAGGCTTTGCCGAGACCCGCAAATTGATGCGGCGGCTGAACCTCAACACCGTCTGTGAGGAAGCCGCCTGCCCGAACATCGGCGAATGCTGGACGCAAAAACATGCAACGGTGATGATTCTTGGCGACACCTGCACAAGGGCCTGCGCCTTCTGCAACGTCAAGACCGGGATGCCCAAGGCGGTTGACCTGCTGGAACCCGCACATGTCGCCGAAGCGGCAGGCGAGCTCGGGCTGGCGCATATCGTCATCACCTCGGTGGACCGGGACGACCTCCCCGACGGTGGGGCCAGCCAGTTCGTCAAGGTGATCCGCGAGCTTCGCGCCCGCGCCCCCAATACCACCATCGAAATCCTGACCCCGGACTTCCGCAATAAAGCCAAGGCCGCCGTTGAGGCGATCGTTGATGCGAGACCCGATGTGTACAACCACAATCTGGAAACGGTGCCGCGGCTTTACCCGACGATCCGGCCCGGTGCCCGCTATTATCACTCGCTGCGGCTGCTGGAGCAGGTCAAGACGCTCGATCCAACCATCTTCACCAAATCCGGCCTGATGGTCGGCCTTGGTGAGGAGCGGCTTGAGATGCATCAGGTGTTCGATGACATGCGCTCCGCCGACATCGACTTCCTGACGGTCGGCCAATATCTGCAACCGACGCCGCGCCACGCCAAGGTCGAGGAGTTTGTGACGCCGGAGACATTCCGGGCCTATGGCTCCATCGCGCGGGCGAAGGGGTTTCTGCTGGTGGCCGCGACACCGCTGACCCGGTCAAGCTATCATGCCGGCGAGGATTTCGAGCGGATGCGGGCGGCGCGGATGGCCAAGGCGGCGTGAGTTACAATTTCATCGTCATCCCCGCGAAGGCGGGGACCCAGCACGAGCAAAAGGGCGCGCGGCAGCGCGGGCACGCTCTCGCGTGCATCTTCGTTCGGACTGGGTCCCCGCCTTCGCGGGGATGACGATGTAAGAGCAGGGCCACCCATGCCCCGCCATCAGGAAACCCGCCGCCTCGGTTACACGCCCGAGCAATTGTTTGATCTTGTTGCCGATGTCGGACGCTATCAGGAATTCCTGCCCTGGGTGATCAGCACCCGGGTTCGCTCGCGGTCAGACCTGCTGCTGACCGCCGATGTGATGGTCGGCTTCAAGATGCTGCGGGAGACGTTCACCAGCCGGGTCACACTAGCGCGCCCCGATCATGTCCATGTCGACTATGTCGACGGACCGCTGAAATTCTTGAAAAATGACTGGCGGTTCACGCCGGACGGGCAGAGGACAATCGTCGATTTCAGCGTGGATTTCGAGTTCCGGTCCCGGATATTCGAAAGCCTGGCTGGGGCAGTGTTTGGCGAAGCCTTGCGCCGGATGGTCAGCGCGTTTGAACAGCGGGCCGCCGACCTTTACGACGCGCCGTCCGGCATCAGCAATTCAAGCGCGCACCTGACCGCCTGAACCCGGATTTCGGAGCGGCCAAGGTCACCGAACTGCTTGATGTCGGCGACGATGGTTTTGGGGTCGGCACCACGCACCGCGCGGGCAAAAACCACCGTGCCGACCGGCTTTTCTGCTGAGCCACCACCCGGGCCAGCGACGCCGGTGATCGCAACGGCCACATCGGCATTGCTGTGTTTGAGCGCGCCCTGCGCCATCGCCCAGGCAACCGCGATCGAGACTGCGCCGAAGGTTTCGATCACATCGACCGCGACCCCGAGCATCTGGGTCTTGGCTTCGTTCGAATAGGTTACGAACCCGCGATCGACGACATCCGATGATCCGGCAATTTCGGTGAGCGCCCCAGCAACAAGGCCGCCGGTGCAGCTTTCGGCGGTCACGATCAACCGGCCCGCCGCCCGGTTGGCATCAAGCACCCGCACCGCAAGATCAAGCGTGTCAGGATCAAAGGTCATCGGGGTATCCTGACTGTCGCCATCGCCTGCGCCGCGAGTCCTTCGGCGCGCCCGGCAAAGCCGAGGCCTTCGGTGGTTGTTGCCTTGATGCTGACGGCACCCAGATCAATGTCGAGCAGGCTCGCAATCCGTGCCTGCATCGCTGCGCGGTGCGGGCCGACCTTTGGCCGTTCGCAAATAATCGTGACATCGACATGATCGATCACCCCGTCGCGGGCAAGGATCAGGTCGCGGGCATGCGTCAGGAAACGATCCGATGACGCGCCGCGCCACCTGGCATCGGTTGGCGGGAAATGCTGGCCGATATCGCCAGCCCCGATGCAGCCGAGCAAGGCGTCGGTCAGCGCGTGCAGGCCCGCGTCCGCATCGGAATGCCCGATCAGGCCGTGGCTGTGCGGGACTTGTACCCCGCATAGCCACAGGTGATCGCCGGGGCCAAAGCGATGGACGTCAATCCCGCTGGCGGTGCGGGAGATCATGGCGGCGGCAAGCATCTGGTCAGCACGCACGAAATCAGCGGGCGTCGTCAACTTGAAATTGGCTTCATCGCCTTCGACGATAGCCACCGTGCCGCCAGCGCTGCGCAAAACCTCCGCATCGTCGGTCGCACCGGGCGCTGCAACCCGGTGCGCCGCAAGGATCGCGCCATACCGAAAGCCCTGCGGGGTCTGAACCCGCCAGAGGTCAGCCCTGTCGACTTCGGAATCGACGATATCACCGCCGCGCCGCAGACTGTCAGTGACCGGCAGGGCAGGGATGGCACCGTCATGACGATCGAGCGCCGCCAGAACACGGTCGATGACCGCGTGCGTGACAAATGGGCGGGCGGCGTCATGGATCAGGACCCGGTCGAACCCGGGCGAGGCCTCCAGCCCCAGCCGTGCCGACTCCTGGCGGGTTGCACCGCCCGGAATCACAACGTCCAGGTCATAGGCCTCCAGAACCGCCGCAGCGGGGCCGCCAGGCGTCGAAACGACCCGGACGCAGTCGACTCCCGCATGAGAACAAAACGCGTCCAGTGACCATTGTAGCGCGTTCTTGAGGCCGTTCAGCTGCCGATATTGTTTCGGAAGCTCATGGCCCACCCGCTGCCCACTGCCAGCTGCCAGGATCAGCGCAAGGGTGCGGGGATGCGTCACAGACGGAGTCCGATGCGCGGCCCGATCCAGATCATCGCAAAGTAGAGCAGAATGGTAAGCGCGGCTCCGCTGAGCAGCGACAGCCAGAACGGGACGCCGGATCGCAGCAGTGCCGGAATCAGCAGGAACATCGGCAGCGACGGAAGAACGTACCAGAACGTCGCGCTCGAATGCAGCGCCATGGTTTCAACATCGGGCTTGTCCCGCCACAGCCAGAGCATGCCAAGCACCGAGACCAGCGGCAGCGAGGCAACCAGCGCCCCGAACCCGGGACTGCGTTTTGCAAGCTCCGAGACGGCAGCAACGATGATCCCCGAGATCAGGGCTTTGGCGACGAGATAGAACATCGTCCGCCGCTATCACGACTGATGACGGCGGACCAGACCCGCATGCCTTGCCGAACCGGGGGAATGCCGCTATCCGGACCGCCACTTTTTTAGGCAGAATCCCGACGTGCCCAGATTGTCGCCCATTCACATCGGACCCCTCGTGATCGAGCAGCCGGTGATTCTTGCGCCGATGACCGGCGTGACCGATCTGCCGTTCCGGCGGATCGTCAAGCGCTATGGGGCCGGGCTGACGGTCGGCGAGATGATCGCGTCGCAGGCGATGGTGCGTGAAACCCGGCAATCGCTGCAGAAAGCCGCGTGGGACCCGAGCGAAACACCGGTGTCGATGCAGCTTGCCGGTTGCGAACCCGCCGTGATGGCAGAGGCTGCAAAACTCAGCGCTGACCTTGGGGCGTCGATTATTGACATCAACATGGGCTGCCCGGTCAAAAAGGTGGTCAATGGCCAGGCCGGGTCGGCGCTGATGCGCGACCTCAAACTGGCGGCGGCGCTGATTGCGGCGACTGTGAAGGCGGTCAACCTGCCGGTGACGCTGAAAATGCGGATGGGCTGGGATCATGCCAGTCTCAATGCGCCGGAACTGGCGCGGATCGCCGAGGACCTGGGCATCCAGATGATCACCGTCCACGGGCGAACCCGGTGCCAGCTGTATAGCGGCGTCGCCGATTGGGCCTTTGTGCGGCAGGTGAAGGATGCGGTGGCGCTGCCAGTCGTTGTCAACGGCGACATCTGTTCGCTGACGGATGTTGATGCGGCGCTGGAGCAGTCCGGTGCCGACGCGGTGATGATCGGGCGAGGGGCGTATGGAAAGCCGTGGCTGCTTGGGCAGGCGATGCGGTGGCTAGCGCACGGCGAGCATGTCCCCGATCCGTCAATTGACGAACAATATGGCTTAATCCTCGAACATTATGACGCGATGCTCGACCATTATGGTGGAATTACCGGGGTGCAATTGTTCCGCAAGCACCTTGGCTGGTACACTAAGGGCCTGCCGTCGTCCGCCGAGTTCCGCAACCGCGCCAATGCCGAGGACCAACCGGCCCGGGTCAAGGCCATGCTCGCAGAATTCTACGCGCCATGGCTGCTGCGGGCAGCAGCGTGACGGCGCCGGCACCACAACCCGAGCTGGCCGTCCCAACGCCTGCCGATGTGATTGCCGCACTTCCAACGCCGATGCTGTTGCTGGGTCCCGACGGCGCCATCGCCACGGCAAATATGGCGGCTGAGAGTTTTTTCAACGTGTCGCAGGCCGTGCTGCGGGAGCGCGGCTGGAACGCCCTGCTCGCCACCGACAGCCCGCTGCGCGGCATATTGGCCGATGCCCGTGCCGCCCAAGGCAATTACGCCGTCTATGACATTGAACTGGCGGTGCCGGGCCTCGTCCGACTGCGGGTCGACCTGCTGCTTGCGCCAATCCCCGATGCCCCGGGCTGGCTGATCGCAACGGTGCAGTCCCGCAGCGTCGCCTCGATGGTCAAACGCCAGGTTGAACATCAAGGCGCGGCCCGGTCTGCGGTCGGGGTCGCAGCAATGCTGGCGCATGAAATCAAGAATCCGTTGTCCGGGATCAGGGGAGCCGCGCAGTTGCTGGCGCAAACCACAGACGATGATGGCCGGGAGCTGACCGACCTGATCTGCATAGAAGTCGATCGGGTCAAGACGCTGGTCGACCGGATGGAGAGTTTTACCGATACCCGGCCCCTGGCGCGCAGCGGCCAAAACATCCATGCCATCCTTGGCCATGTCCGCCGGATTGCCGATCAGGGCTTTGCCAAGGGCATGACGATCCGGGAGCGTTATGATCCGTCATTGCCGCCAGTCTCGGGGAATCGGGACGCTTTGGTGCAAGTCTTCCTGAATTTGTTGAAGAATGCTGCTGAAGCCATTGGGGATAGAGGTGAAATCCTGCTGACCACCGCCTATCGACAGGGGCTTCGTGTCGGCGTCGGTGGCACCGGGCATCGCATATCTGTGCCGATTGAAGTCACCGTAGTGGACACCGGCCCCGGGGCTCCGGAAGATCTGGAACGCCATTTGTTCGAGCCGTTCGTGACGACCAAGCGCGGCGGTACCGGCCTTGGGCTGGCGCTGGTTGCCAAAATCGTCGGCGAACATGGCGGCGTCGTTGAATATGACCGGCAAGACGCTCCGCCTCGCACGATTTTGCGAGTCCTCCTCCCAACCCACGGCAGACCCGAAACATGACCACGCCTGCGATGATCCTTGTTGCCGACGATGACACCGCGATCCGCACCGTCCTGCGCCAGGCGCTGACCCGGGCGGGCCATGAAGTCCGCACCACCGACAGCGTCAGCGGACTGTGGAAGCTGGTGGAGGAGGGCTATGGCGATGTCGTGATCACCGATGTTGTGCTGCCGGATGCAGACGGGCTTGATGCGATCCCGCGCCTGCTCGCGCTTCGGCCCGGTCTGCCCGTCATCGTGATCAGCGCGCAGAACACCCTGGCAACAGCCGTCCGGGCGACCGAGCAGGGGGCGTTTGAGTATTTGCCAAAACCATTTGATATCAACGAACTGACGCGCGTTGTTGCCAGCGCAATCGAGAAATCAAAGTCGAGCACCGCGCCGACTGCGCCAGTCACCGGAACGGCTGACCAATTGCCGTTGATCGGTCGGTCAGCGGCGATGCAGGAAGTCTATCGGACGATCGCCCGCGTCGTGCCGACCGACCTGACGGTGATGATCCTTGGCGAGTCGGGAACCGGCAAGGAATTGGTCGCCCGTGCGGTCCATGACCTTGGCCAGCGTCGCACCGGGCCATTCATTGCGATCAACATGGCGGCGATCCCGCGCGAATTGATTGAAACCGAATTGTTCGGGCACGAACGCGGGGCGTTTACCGGGGCGCAGGCGAGATCAGCTGGCAAGTTCGAGCAGGCGCAGGGCGGAACGCTGTTCCTAGATGAAATCGGCGATATGCCAATGGACGCGCAAACCCGGCTCCTGCGGGTTCTTCAGGCCGGCGAATTCACCACAATCGGCGGCACGCGGACGATCAGGGCCGATGTGCGGATCATCGTGGCCACGAACAAGGACTTGCGGCGGCTGGTCGATACCGGCGGATTTCGCGAGGATTTATTCTATCGGCTGAACGTTGTCCCGGTCCGGCTGCCACCGCTTCGGGCCCGCCTTGAAGATCTGGCCGAACTGGCGCGGCATTTCCTTGGGCGCGCTGCCGCCGAAGGCCTGCCGGTCAAACTGCTCGATACCTCGGCGATTGAATGGATGCGCGGCTATGGCTGGCCGGGGAATGTGCGCGAACTCGAAAATCTCATGCGCCGCGTCGCAGCGCTCGCCCGCGAGGAGACCATCACGGGGTCGACCATGGCCGAAGCCCTGCGCGAAGGCCGGCCGGCTGCGATGATGACCTCTCAGCCGAACGATATCAACAACGGGATTTCGGGGTCGATCGAAGCTCACCTCGGACGCTATTTTGCAGCCTTTGGCGACGATTTTCCGCCCGACGGACTCTATGACCGAGTGCTGGCCGAAATGGAGCGGCCCCTGCTGGCGATGACGCTGGCGGCAACGCGGGGCAACCAGATCCGCGCCGCGAAACTTCTGGGCATCAATCGCAACACCCTGCGCAAAAAACTCACCGACCTCGACCTCGATCCGGCGAGTTGGCGGCGACTCGAGCGTTAGCGGGCGATGAGTCGCGTTTGGGTAACATTGTGTTATCCGGGCAACGGTTGCAGTATGGCGATACTCGCATGACGCCAAAGACACCCAACCGCCCGACCCGACGCCGCATGGCGCGCTGGATGTCGCATGTGGATTTTTACCCGCGACTCGAAATCGGGCTGGCCGCAGCGGCGATCCTGCTGGGGCTGATCAGCTATGGCGTCCTGACTGGAGAACGGACTCCGGCAAACGGGTTCTCGCCAACCACGATCACGCTGTTGATCGTTGCGAACCTGATCCCGCTGATGGCGCTTGCCGTGCTGATCGCGCGGCGGCTGACGCCCTTGCTGTCGAACCGCCGCGAGGGCAAAGCCGGGTCCCGGCTCCACGTGCGGCTGGTCGCGCTGTTCTCGGCAGTCGCTGCGGTCCCGACCCTGCTGGTTGTCGCCTTTGCGCTGCTGCTGTTCCAGTTCGGCGTGCAGTTCTGGTTTTCCGACCGCGCCAAAGCGGTGCTCAGCAACGCGGATCGCGTCGCGCAGGCCTATGTCCAGGAAAACAAGCAGCGGATCATCGGTGACATCCGCCCGATGGCGGCGGACATGGCATCGAATGCCCAGCAATTCGGCATCGTCAGCAAGGATTTCAGCTCCAACCTCGACCTCCAGGTCATCTACCGTGGCTTGACCGAAGCCGCGGTCTTTTCACCCACGCCAGCCGGCTATGAGGTGTTTGCCAGCTCCAACATGGACAAGCGTCCGATCACCGACCGGCTCTTGTCCTTTGATGTCGATCGGGCCCGGACCGGTGACGTGACGGTGCTTGCCAGCCCGATTGACCGGGTCGAAGCCCTCGTTCGCATTGACCCCATCCTTGAGCGCTATCTCTATGTCAGCCGCAAGGTTGATCCGCAGGTCCTGGCGCAGGTTCGGACCGCCGCGACCGCCTCAAGCGAGTATCGCTCGCTGATCGAACGGTCTCGCGGGCTGCAATGGCGGTTCTTCATCGTGCTGTTCGTTGCCTCTCTGCTGATTCTGGCCGCAGCAATCTGGTTTGCCCTGTGGCTTGCCAACCGGCTGGTCGCGCCGATCGAGCGGCTGGCAGGCGCCGCCGAGCGCGTTGGGGCCGGTGATTTTTCGGCCCGGGTGCCGATCCGCGGAAGCCCTGATGAGCTGGGCGTGCTGGCGCGAACCTTCAACCGGATGACGGCGCAGCTTCAGCTGCAGCAGACCGCCCTGATCACCGCCAACCGGCAGCTGGATCAGCGGCGGGAGTTTATGGAAGCGGTGTTGTCAGGCGTATCGGCCGGCGTGATGTCGGTTAGCCGTGACGGACGAATCCGGCTTGCTAACCGCTCGGCGTCGCAACTGCTTGCCGGACGTGCGACCGACCTTGCCGGCCAGCCCCTCGACATGATCGCGCCGCCGCTGATCGACCTGTTCAAAGAAGCCGTCAGCACCGGCCATTCGCGGGGCCACGCGATCATCGAAGGCAATGGCGAGACCCAGACCCTCGCGGTGCAGATGGCCGGCGACGACAACGGCTTCGTCATCACCTTCGACGACATCAGCCAGCAGCTCGCCGATCAGCGGCGGGCCGCCTGGTCGGACGTCGCGCGACGGATTGCCCACGAAATCAAGAACCCACTGACGCCGATCCAGCTGTCGGCGGAACGCTTGCAGCGGAAATATGCCCGGCAGATCAGCGAGGATCCGGAAACCTTCGCGGCGCTGACCAGCACCATCGTCCGCCAGGTCGGTGATCTGCGGCGCATGGTTGACGAATTCTCCTCCTTTGCCCGGATGCCCAAGCCAGAGTTCCGTTCGGAACCGATCTTGGAGGTTATCAAGCAGGCGATATTCCTGCACGAGGTCGGCGACCCGGCGATTCGCTTTGAACTTGATGCGCCGCCCGACCTGCCGCAGCTGATCTGCGACCGCAGGCAAATGGCTCAGGCGCTCACCAATTTGCTGAAAAATGCCGCCGAGGCGGTCAATGCCCGCAGCGACACCACGGTGCCCGGACATATCCGGCTGACCGCTCAGACCGACACCAACCACATGGTGATCACCATCACCGATAACGGAATCGGCCTGCCGGTCGAGCACCGCGACCGGATCACCGAACCCTATGTGACAACGCGGGCCCGTGGCACTGGCCTTGGCTTGGCGATCGTCAAAAAGATCATCGAGGAGCATGGCGGGACGCTCGATCTCGGCGATGCAGACGGCGGCGGAACCCGGGTGCAGCTCTGCTTCGATCTGCGACTGAACGCCGGACCCGACAATCAGGTGGATGTCACTGAACCCGCGCTGGCGCTCGCCGCCGGTCGCGCGCAAGGATAGCATTATGGCGCTGGATATCTTGATCGTCGATGATGAAGCCGACATTCGGGACCTGATCGCCGGTGTGCTGTCAGATGAAGGCTATGCCACCCGGGTCGCTGCGAACAGCGACGAAGCGCTGGCGGCGCTGGCCGACCGCCGCCCGGCTTTGCTGATCCTCGACATCTGGCTGACCGGATCGCGGCTTGATGGGCTCGAGCTGCTCAATCAAGTCAAAAATCATGATCCGTCGCTGCCGGTCATTGTCATTTCAGGCCACGGCAATATCGAAACGGCCGTCGCTGCGATCAAGCGTGGTGCCTATGACTTCATCGAAAAGCCGTTTCAGGCCGATCATCTGATTCTCGCGGTCCAACGCGCCACCGAAACCGAACGGCTGAAGCGGGAGAATGAGGAGCTTCGTGAACGGGCCGGGCTTGATACCGAGCTCAGCGGATCATCTGCAGCGATCAACAATGTCCGCGCCACGATCAAGCGGGTGGCAGCGACCGGCAGCCGGGTGCTGATCACAGGGCCGGCCGGGGCTGGCAAGGAAATTGCAGCAAGGTTGCTGCATCAATGGTCAGGCCGGATGGGCGCGCCCTTCGTGGTTGTGTCGGCGGCCCGGATGACCCCGGAGCGCGTCGAGGAAGAATTGTTCGGGCGTGAGGAAGGCGGGCAGGTGACCCGCGTCGGGCTGTTCGAGCAGGCCCACGCCGGGACCCTGTTCCTTGATGAGGTCGCCGACATGCCGCAGACGACGCAGGGCAAGATCCTGCGGGTGCTGACCGATCAGGTGTTTCAGCGCGTCGGCGGCGCGCGCAACGTCCGCGTCGATGTCCGGGTGGTCAGCGCCACGTCGCGGGATCTGGCCCAGGAAATTCTGGCAGGACGGTTCCGCGAGGATCTTTATTATCGCCTGAACGTCGTACCCGTGCGCCTGCCGCCGCTGTCGGAGCGCCGGGAGGATATCGGCGACCTTGTGCTGCATTTCCTCGCGCGCTTTGCCGCCGAGCGCCGGATCGCGACACCTGAACTTAGCGAGGATACGCTGGCAGCGCTGCAAACATTCGACTGGCCGGGCAATGTCCGCCAGTTGCGCAACGTCGTCGAACGAACGCTCATCCTGGCGCCGATCGAACGGATAGTCCGGATTGATATCGACATGCTGCCGCCAGAGTTGACCAATGAGCCGGCCAAGCTGTTCCCGCATCAGGCGGCCAAATCAATCATGGGGGCAGGGCTTCGCGAAGCCCGTGAGCAGTTTGAACGGGAATATCTCCGGGTCCAAATCCAGCGCTTCTCGGGTAATATTTCACGCACTGCGGCCTTCATCGGCATGGAACGCTCGGCGTTGCATCGCAAGCTGAAGGCCCTGGGCTTGAGTGAGGGCGGCCGTCACGGCGACGACGGGGCTGATCTCAACCTCTAGTCGCAGATTTCACTTTGTGCAGTGCAGCAGGATGCGCTAGCCTTCGGATCCGTGGTGGGCAGGTCCCGGCGCGGTACGCCGATGCCGGGCAACGGTACGGGCGCAAACCAGTGAAGTTTGCCAATAACAAATGAGGCCCAAATGGCTGACAAAGCAAATAATCTCCAGGATGTCTTCCTCAATGCCGTGCGCAAGGCGAAGGTTCCGGTGACAATGTTCCTCGTCAACGGCGTCAAGCTGCAGGGCATGATCACCTGGTTCGACAATTTCTCGGTTTTGCTGCGACGCGACGGCCATTCGCAATTGGTCTACAAGCACGCGATCTCGACGGTGCTCCCGGCAAGCCCGGTGCAGCTGTTCGAGGCTGAGGAAGCGATCGAGGATTGAATTCTGCGGACAACCGGGTTGGCTCTGAAACATCGCAGCGGCGGGGCAAGCGTGCCGCCCGCGACGGATTTGACGCGTCCACCGGCCTTCGATC
>JAYVLC010000170.1:0-4200 GCA_043759675.1 Sphingosinicellaceae bacterium | reverse complement strand
GCGCCACGGCGCACCCGAGCGCACCACCCAGAATATCCCGTTCAAAACCCGCCGGTCATCAACGCGCGGCACGCCCCTCGGCTTGTTCGGCAACAGCGGATCAATCACCCGCCACTCAAAATCCGTCAGATCATATCGGCTCATCTCAAGGCTCCCTTCAAGAACCTTGAATCATGATCATGCCGAAATGTGAATCCCGTTTATGAGTTCACGGCCTAACGCGGCGGATGCGCTGCCTGCGGAAGCGATGATACTTCCTTCATTGCTGAAGCTTGCCGCCGTTGGGTAAGGCGACGCGGTGAATGCCTGCCCACTGAACAAGAGGGATGCGCGGTTGACGATTGAACCCGTGCCCGACAAATCGATCGTGCCCGGGGCAACAAAGCCTGACTCGAGGGTGACTGTCGTGCCAGTGGCGGGGGCAAGCCGAAGCCGCTGAAAGGTCGTAGGAAGAGCTACAGCGGTAGCAATGCTCGCGTTCTGCTCGAAGTTGAGTTGGATGAAATTCGTTCCACCGCCGGCGTTGAGCGTTCCCGTAATGCCGGTCGCCAGGGTCGGCGTGCCAACGTATCGCGCGACGACGACATCGTCGCTGCTCCCCAGTGTGACACTGCCGTTGATCGTGCCCGCGCTCGAATCGATCGTCGCGAACGCCGCCGTGACATTGCCCGTGATCGTGCCGGCGTTCGTTAGCCTCAGCGAACCGGTGGTCGAAATCGCGGTGCTCCCCGCTGTCGATATCCGCGCGTCAGCCGTATTGGTGATCGTGATCGACGACCCTTGGAGCGCCGCGCCGGAACCCGTGTTGGAGATCGTGCCGCTATTGGTGAAATAATCGGGCAACGATGACGACGACACGATTGTGGCGCTCCCCGATGCCGAGGTGATCGTGCCAGAGTTCGTCCATTGTGGATTGTAGGTCGAGCCGAAACTGATCGCGCTGCGCGTGCCGCCGTTGATCGTGCCCGCATTGTCGAGCACATCAATCGAGCCAGAGATCGCCCCTATGGTCCCACCGGCCCGATTTGTGATCCTCAAGGTTCCGCCGAGGAACGACGCGCCGTTGACGATCGCGAAACCGCCCGTGCCGCTCAGGCTACCGCTGTTGTCGACCGAGGCGTAAAAATTATTATAGGGATAACCGTTCGCTGGATCCTGTGCGATTGTCAGCGCATTGACGCCCGTAACTCTCGCACCCGCTGCGACGGTCAGCATTAGACTGTTCGATCCGCCAAAACTGACCGACGGTCCGGTCAGCGAAATGCCGGCTTGGCTCCCGCCATCGACGACACCAAGGACATTGACGGTCGTCGAGCTGCTGTTAGGCGTGGCGATCCGGATCGCGGGGGCGCCACTTCCGTTGACCGTTGCGCCCCCATTCACCTGAATTGTTGTAGGTGTCGCTGTGACAACAAAACCATTTGGATCGCTGCCAACGCACGTCGTCGTACCGTTCGCGAAAGTCGGATCCGGCGCGCATTGCGCCGAGGCAGGCGCTGAGACGACGAGCGCTGTTCCGACCAGCAGGCCGCGAACCGATACAGCGACACGAACGCCACGGACGAAGCGACCAACGACAAGCGCCATAAAAACCGTCCCCACCTGCCCCGCCCCAGACCGGGCAAGTGCAACCGTGGATTGCTAGCCCTTTCAGCCGTCGATTCCCATCCTATTTTGGATATTGGTCAATTTATCTGCTGTACCTACGGATTTTACTTGAGGTAAGTGCGGCAAGACCACATCCAAGGCTTCCGCAAATATCCCGGCAATCCCGTCCCTAATCAACGACAGAAGTGGCGGGGCCGGTGTCTGTTTTCGTATCCCAGCTCGGTAGGCTCCCGCCGAATCACGCCCGCTCCATCAACTTTTGGCGGCAGTACCCTTGGTTGACGGATTGGCCGCGATCACCTTAGCCTTTTTGACCTTGGGCTTCTTAGTTTCCTTGTTACCCTTTTGCTCACGGTTCGCCATGGTCGCATCTCCTGAATATGAGGCGCGATAGAAGCGCACTGCGCGGCGCAGGGCAAGTGTTAAGCGGCGTGCCCGGTCGGCGGAAATGATCGGCGACGCGGCAGCGGGTCATTGAACTGCACCCCGATGCTGCCCTCGTGCGCCCAGACCACTTTGGCATGGCGCAGGCCGTAACGCGGCAGCCGCAGGTAAACTTTGGTGCCGGTGGGAACGTCACGCGGGCCAACTTCGACCCGAACCCCGCCGGCTGACAGATCGCAGACCGCGACATCGCGCGTCAGCCCGCCCGACGTCAGCTCGCCCGTCGCCCGGACGGGTTGGCGCGGCATCTGGCGACGATCCTGAGCGCTGTCTGTCATGCCCACGAGGCTAGGATAAATAGGTTAGCAAATGATTACCGGGGGTGGGCGAGGTCCGTAACCCTGGCCACAATCTGCCGCAACACGCTTGGCGCTCGGCGATTGTGCCCCTATGGGCTATGATCGTGAGGCCGTGCGGGGGTGTACGGCGCGAACGGACTGGAACCGAATGTTCAAGGGACTGAACGCGATCCGCATGGGCGGCCGCGACGTGCTGCCGCTGGTCGAAGGCGGCAAGGGCGTCTCTGCGACCAATCACGCGTCATCGGGGGCCTGGGCCGCGGCTGGCGGGATCGGGACCGTGTCGGCGGTCAATGCCGACAGTTTTGATGCGGAGGGGAAGATCGTTCCGCAAATCTACCGGGCACTGACCCGGCGGGAGCGACATGAAGAATTGATCGACTATGCTGTCGATGGCGCGGTAGAGCAGGTGACGCGCGCCTTTGATATCGCCGGAGGTCAGGGCGCCATCAACATCAATGTCCTGTGGGAAATGGGCGGCGCACAGCGGGTGCTGACCGGCGTACTCGGGCGCACCAGGGGTCTGATCTCCGGCGTCACCTGCGGTGCAGGGATGCCGTACAAACTCTCCGAGATCGCGGCGCACTACGGTGTCTATTATTACCCGATCATCTCGTCCGCGCGGGCGTTTCGCGCACTGTGGAAGCGCGCCTACTCCAAGGCGAGCGAGTGGCTTGGTGCGGTGGTCTATGAAGACCCGTGGCTCGCCGGTGGCCACAATGGCCTGTCCAATGCCGAAGACCCGTTGCAGCCGCAGGACCCTTATCCGCGCGTCCGCGACCTGCGCAACGTCATGCGTGAATCGGGAATTTCCGACGATGTGCCGATCATTATGGCTGGCGGTGTCTGGTATCTGCGTGAATGGGAAAACTGGATCGACAATCCCGAACTCGGCACCATCGCCTTCCAATATGGAACGCGCCCGCTGCTGACGCAGGAGAGCCCGATTCCGCCAGCGTGGAAACAGCGGCTGATGACACTGCGCGAAGGCGACATCTCGCTGCACCAATTTTCGCCGACCGGCTTCTATTCATCGGCAGTGCGGACCCCGTTCCTGCGCGACCTCGAAGATCGATCAGACCGGCAGGTTGCGTTTTCGATGGAGCAGGTTGGCGACCATCAGTTTGCGCTGGACGTCGGGGTTGGCCGGGGCCGCGCTTTCTACGTTACCCGCGACGATCTGCTGCGGGCGCGCGGCTGGGCCGGACAGGGGTTCACCGATGCGCTGAAGACGCCCGACAACACGCTGGTGTTCGTGACGCCCGCTGACAAGAAGATGATCCGCAAGGACCAGGCCGACTGCATGGGCTGCCTCAGCCAGTGCCGGTTCTCGGCGTGGGCAGATACCGAAAAAAACTCGACTGGGCGCCTTGCCGACCCCCGCAGCTTCTGCATTCAAAAGACGCTTCAGGATGTGGCACACGGCGGAAATCCCGAGGAGAATCTGGTGTTCGCCGGGCACTCCGCCTACCGGTTCGCGCAGGACCCCTTCTATTCGAACGGGTTTGTGCCGACGGTAAAACAGCTCGTCGAGCGCATCCAGACGGGTGACTGACCGGATGCCGAGGTTCTGGTGGCGACTGGCAGGCGTCGGTTTTTTCGCTATCGGAACCGTCGGGATCGTCGTGCCGCTGCTGCCAACGGTGGTATTTTATATTCTCGCAGCCTTCTGCTTTGCCCGGTCGAACCCGGCGTGGGAGGCCCGACTGGTCGCCCATCCGCGCTGGGGTCCGCATATTGTTGGCTGGCGCGAACGCGGCGCGATCACCCGCACCGGCAAGCGCGCCGCGCTGATCTCGCTGGCGTTCAGCAGCCTGATCGGTGCCTGGCTGCTGACGGGGTGGGCTGC
>JAYVLC010000169.1:0-3377 GCA_043759675.1 Sphingosinicellaceae bacterium | reverse complement strand
TGTCCTTGCTGGAGAACTGAGACTTTAAGATGGAGCCAATTTTTCTGCCTGTTTTTTTATCCGATACGATAATCGCGGGAATAATTGGTAGGTCGCCAGCTAGGCCCTCATGAAGGCTGACTTTATCAATCTCAACAGACCACAAAGCTACGCCAAATACGGATTTCGACAATACTCTTTCGCTGAAAGTCACTTTAAGGGTAGCAACTGAGAGCCAAATCAATAGTGCGGCGATGAATATCGTAGTGCCCGCCAACTCGCCGTCACGGTGGATCCATGTTAAAACTCCCAGAATGAGACCTGGAATGACTGGAATTGCAAGAAGAACGAGCGTCAATGTGGATGGATACAGCGTGAGTTTAGTTTGTTCCATATGGTCCGCTAACATGACTTAGTTATCTTGCAGTTCGCTGCCTGCGCCGCCGCTGGGACAGCACTGCTCGTCGTACCTGCGCCAACCATTTTAGCGGCCGTTTTTTCGCTCACGTCTTTGACTTGGCCGGCCGCAAGTCGCCCGTGCATCATGTTCGCCATTTTCTCATTGTTGGCGATTGCCTTGCCCATCGCTGTTTTTTGGATCATCTGAGAAATCGGCCCTTTTCCTGCGGCCGCAACAAATTTCACTGCGCCTCCAGCGATTGCCCCCGTCGCGCCTCCAACAACTGCCTTTGTTGCGACAGACCCAACAGTCGAACCGGGAGTAAGTGCCTCTGCTACACCCGAGGTGACCGCTCCGGCTACCGCACCCGCTGCAACGGCATTACCTGTAAGACCAAACACAACACCGCCCGCAGCTCCGCCAATCGCAGCGCCGGCATAAGTTTCGGGACTCGAAGCACTTCCCGTGACGACATCTGCGGCTACTTGTGCAGCTACGCCTGTGACCAGCCCGGCAGCCGCTCCAATTGCTGCGCAAACAGGACACTCACCACTTGGATCCCGCCCATCGACCGGATCATTCCCCACATAGGCATAGAGATTGACCTGATCCTTATACCCGATGGGGTCGGTTTGTAGGAACCGGTTCAGCGTCGGTGAGTAGATGCGGGCCTTGTAGTGGTACATGCCGAGCTCGGGGATATAGGCTTGGCCGGTGTACTGGAACCGCCCGATGTTGGTGCTGGCCGGGATGCCCCAGGGGTCGTAGCTGTTGGTGGCAATGGCGGTGCCATTGGCGTCGGCGATGCTAACCACGCTGCCCTGGTGGTCGGTCTGGAGATAGCGGCGGTTGGGGCCGACGGCTGCGCCTTCGTACCAGACCAGCGGGTCGTCGGCATCGGCCCCGTGGATGTAGCGGCGCAGCAGGGTGCCTGCACCATCATATTCGGCAATCAGCTCATCGCCGTCGTAGAGATAGTTGATCGTGCCGCCACTGCCACCGGATGTCCGCGCAAGCCGACCGAGCGGGTCCCACGACAGCGCCACGGTCTTGCCACCGCTCGCGTTCGTCAGCCGGTTCTCGACATCATAGCTGAACATCGCACCCCCGTCCGAGGTCAGATTGCCATTCGGATCATAAGTGAAGGTCGCAGGGCCCGCCACCGAATATTGGTTAAGGCCGTTCGCTGTGTAGGGACGGGACACGTTATAGGCCCCCATCCAGATGTAGACGTCGTTCGACCGCGTCCGGATGGTGATCTGGGCAGCAGGATTGTAGGTGAACGTCGAGGTGAGGTTGGCACTGGTGCCGCCCAAGGTATCGGCCAGGCTGGCAAGGCGGGAGGCGGCGTCATAGGTGTAAGCCGGTAGTGCTGCTCGAGATATCGCGGGAGACATGTACGAATTGGTGCACTGTCATCGCAAACCCAACGCAATCCGATTTTCTGCGCCTGGGATTCATATTGCGGATATATTCCGCGTCAAAGGGCGATATACCGCCCTTTGATGAAACTCGACCGTTTTGACCGCTTGCTGCTCAACCTCCTGCAGGAGGATTCCGCGCAGACCGCCGAGCAGATGGCCGAAACGATCCCGCTGTCCCCGTCTGCCATCCAGCGGCGCATCAAGCGGATGCGCGCATCAGGTATCATCGCGCGCGAGTGTGTCCTGATCGATCCGTCCGGGGTGCACCGCCCGACGTTCTTCGTGGTGGCGTTGCAGGTTGAGCGGGAACGGCCCGAACTGCTCGCTCAGTTGCGTAGGTGGCTGACGAACGAACCGCATATTCAGCAGGCCTTTTATGTCACGGGTGAAGCCGATTTCATCCTGATCGTCACCGCCCCTGATACGGAAACCTATGACGAACTGATGTCGCGGCTGGTGTGCGAAAACGTCAACGTCCGCCGCTTTACCACCAATGTTGCGTTGAGCGTGGTCAAGCGCGGGCTTGCCATCCCGCTTGATGTCGATGCGGATTGAGCGCGAAATTGCGCCATATGCGCTGATTTTCGGCGCATAGGCGCCTCGATTTGCGATTAAACAGCACCTGCCGGCGCTAGTCTTATGGCATGATAAAAGGTGCACCCGCCCGCCAGTTCAGCCCCTCGGCCATGCTGGAAGATATTGTCGCAATCTGGCCTGATCGCCGCCCAACGCCGCTGATCGAATCGCCCGCACTGGCCGCGATTGCAGGCGTCGGTCAGCTATGGCTCAAGGTTGAAGCGGACCGCCCGCTGGGCAATTTCAAGTCGCTTGGTGGAACGGTGGCGGCGCTCCGTGCACTGGCCCGCGCCGTCGGTGCCGGTTCGGTCGCGGATCTGCTCGCACAGCGCCCGCCCAACCTTCCAGCGCTCATCTGTGCAAGCGATGGCAATCACGGACTCGCTGTCGCCTATGCGGCGCAGCATGTCGGCAGCAAGGCCACCATCTTTCTGCCGGACGCGGTCAGCAAGTGCCGGATCGCGCGGATTGTCGCGGTCGGCGGCACCGTCCGGCTGGTCAACGGAACCTACGACGCCGCCGTGCGCGCAGCGATTGCGAGCGCAGGCCGGGGTGAGGGTCTGCTGATTCCGGATACGACCCAGAATCCGGGCGATCAAATCCTCTGCGACGTGATGGCTGGCTATGAGATGATCGTCGATGAGATCATCGCACAACGGCCTGACTGCGAGCGCGAGGTGCCGAGCCATAGTTTCGTTCAAGCCGGCGTCGGCGGCCTGGCGGCGGCGATGGCCAAGCGCTTCCACGAACTGATGCCCGGATCGTACAAGGTGATTGTCGTCGAACCCGATGGCGCTGCCTGTGTGTCCCAGGCGCTGGCGGCGGGCCGTGTGGTGGCCATTTCCGGCGATCTTCAAACCAATGCAGACATGCTGTCGTGCGGCATGGCCTCGGCGCCCGCCCTGGCCATCCTGCTCCGCCACAATTGCGGATCAGAGATCGTGACCGATTCGGAACTCGACGCTGCACTTGTGATACTGACGCAA
Source organism: Sphingosinicellaceae bacterium (assembly GCA_043759675.1). GTDB lineage: Bacteria > Pseudomonadota > Alphaproteobacteria > Sphingomonadales > Sphingomonadaceae > JADCGM01. The sequence continues at coordinate 12 of JAYVLC010000169.1, read as the reverse complement.
GCGACGGGCTTG
>JAYVLC010000168.1:0-7331 GCA_043759675.1 Sphingosinicellaceae bacterium | reverse complement strand
ATTTCCGTCGAACATCACGACGTCGTTGCTGAGATAGGGCACCGAATGCAGTACCTTGGGGGCAGGTCGGGCGGAATTGGCGAAACCGCGCCGTTCGATGTACGCGCCGCCAAGCCATAGACCGAGACCATAATGCGGGTTTTGCGCGGTGCCGGTTTTCATGGCGGTGACATAGCCGTTCGGCAACAACCGCCTGCCATTCCAAATCCCGTCTTGGGCCACCAACATCGCCATCCGGGCAAAAGTTTCTGCTGGCAGCAGGGCGCAGCAGCCGCTGTGGGCGACGCCTCCGGGGCGATTGACCCAGACGTTACCACCAGCCGCGCCGATTGGCTTAAAAACCTCGGTTCCGACAAATTCGGCATAGCGACGCCCGGTTGCCCGTTCGATCACCAAGGCCACCAGTTCGGACGTGGCATTGCTATATTCGTAAATACTGCCCGGCTCATCGGTTAGCGGGTACTCCTCGACGATTATCCGGTCATGGAACGGGTGCAGATAGGCCCGACTCCAGATGTTCATCGGCTCGGTCGATACGCCCTGCGCCAGCAGACCGGACCTCATGTCCAGCAGGTGTCGGACCAGCATTCCGTCCTTCGGCGTCCCGCGCCACTCGGTGATGAAGTCGCTGACCCGTTGGTCGAGTGATGACAGCTTGCCGAGCTTTAGCGCCCGGCCAACCGCCAGCGCGGTAATCGGCTTGGCCAGCGACTTGGAAACAATGCCGGTCGTTGCATCTGTCGTGCCGAAATAGCGCGCGGTCTGCACCTTCCCCTTGTGTATGACGATGAAAGCGCTGGACCTGTTGGCCTCCGCATAAGCCGTCGCTTCGGCGAGGGCGGCCGCGGTAACGGTCGGGGACGTGGCAACGGGCAACGGCTTGAAATTGGCACCAGGCACAGACTCGAGCGGATCATAGCCGCTCAACTCGCCGCGACCGCTGGTCGCAATATCCTGAAAGCGCGCCGCATAGGTCGCCTCAACATCGGCCGGATAGCCAGCTGCGATCAGCAACGGAGCCAGCGCCAATACGACGAGAGAGCGGACATATCGCATGGCTTACCCTTGATGTTCCCATGCCGGTCATGCCGACGACCCTGACCGCCAACATCTCTGATAGCACATCCATCCACCTGCCGGATAAAGGCGCTGTGGTTGACCGATTGCCAGCAGCAGCGTTTAGCGTCGCAGGCGTTGAGGGGCGGGACAATGAACCAGAAAACCTATGGTCGCGACAGTATCCTGGCAGGCTGGATTGTCGCCCTCACCTATTTCGCCCACCAGCAACTGACGGTCAATCTGGCGCGCAGTGATCGCTTCGGCCCGCTGCGCGAAGACTTTCGCGGCTGGCATTATCTGCTTGGAACCCTGGTCTTTGCCGCCATCGTCTGGCGACTCCGGCTCTGGTACCGCGACGGCGCGGTTGCCCCGGCGCCGGGCGTGTCGGCGGCCATACACAATTGGGGGCGCTGGCTTGCGCTGACCGGATACAGCCTGATCCTCCTCGCGCCGTTTTTCGGCGTCGTATATGCGTGGGCCGATGATCTGAAAGTCCATCTCGGACCGTGGTTGGCCCTGCCCTCCCTGATGGACCGCAGCCGTGCTGTGTGGATGTTCACGGGCTATTTCCACTCCGGCCTTGGCTTCATGATGATGGTCCTCAGCGTCGCGGCATTGCTGACGTCGGGCTGGGGCTTGCTTCGGTACCGCAAAGGGCTGTTCGCTGTGCTGCCGCCCGGATTTGGGCCGCAGATATTCGCCGGCGTGTCATCAACGGTCTATGCCTTTGCCACGTTCCGTTCGCCCGAACCGGGACCAAGGGCACTCGGGGTGTTCTGGGGGCTATGCGCCCTAGTCTACGGCATCAGCTTTCTGATCCATCGCAACCGTCAGGTCAGGACCAATCGCACGCTTGGCCCTGTCGCACGCGTGCTCGCGCCGGTCGCTGCATTCACGTTGCTCGGCGTTGGGGCGTACGGCCCGCATGCGCTGTTCAAGGTCACGCCGTGGCCGATGGGGGAAACGGTCGACGGCCCACCCGGCGTGACCTCGCACCTCCAGATCGCCGACAATCCCGCCGCGCGTGCAATCGCCGCGCCGCCAACGCCGTTCGAGGGCAAGGTCAAGGTCGAGACCTACAAATGGTGCCGGTTCTGCCACACTGTCGAGAAGGGCGGTCCGCATCTGGTCGGGCCCAATCTGCACCTGATATTTGGGCAACGAGCCGGGACGGTGCCGAATTTCACCTACTCAACCGCGCTGTCTGACGCAGGTCGCAAGGGGCTTGTCTGGACCGATGAGCGGATAGCGTGGTTCATCGCCGACCCGCAGAAACATCTGCCGGGCACCTCAATGATTGTCTCGTCGGGGCCAATCCCTGACCCTGCGGTCCAGAAGGCCGTGGTCAATCTGCTCCGCCGGGAAACCATGGCCTCAACCGACCCGGCACCTTCGCCCGTCAAATAGCCCGCTCAGTCTCCGGTATGCGGATAGTTGAACAGCGGAACGCGCGGCGACCGGCCAAGTGGGGATGATGTTCGGATGACCAGCGCCAGCCATGCTCATCGTGTATCCACCGGCTTGAAGGCGGCGTGGGGCTTCGGATCGGTTGGCACTGTCACTGTGCTGACCATCAATTCGCTGCTGTTGCTGTTTTTTATGACCTCGGTGCTCGGACTCGCGCCCGCTCTGGCCGGCAGCCTGTTGTTCGGGGCCAAGCTGATTGACGCCGTCGCTGCCCCGGTTCTTGGGGGCATCAGTGACAGCTGGCGGGGCCGCATGGGCAGGCGCGCACCCTTCCTGCTGGCTGGTGCATTTGTGTCAGCGTTCGGTGTAGCGCTGGTGTTCAACCCGCCAACAGCGTTTGACGCGGCGCTTCCGGGGTGGATTCTTGGCTGCCTGATCATCATCGCGCTCGGCTACACATTGTTCAACGTCCCCTACATGGCGATGCCAGCGGAGATGACCGACCTGCCGGCTGAACGGACGTCGATCATGTCCTGGCGGATCGTGTTCATCTCGTTCGGTGGCTTGATCACTGGGCTGGCCCCGCAAACAGCGACAGCGCTTGGTGGCGGGCGGACCGGCTACGGCGCTGTTGGCTTGATCCTCGCCGGCGTTGTGCTTGTCGCAATGCTCTGCACATTTGCGGCTGCCCGGCGCACCCGGCAAGTCGCGAGCGGTGCACAGGTCGGCGGGTTCAAGCGCTATCTGGTCGTATTGCAGAACCGCCCTTTCATGCTGATTATCGCGGCCAAAATCTGCCAGCTGGTTGGTCTTGCCAGCCTGACGGCCTCGATCCTGTTCCTGATGAAAAATGTCCTGCTGCAGCCTGAATCGACGGTGGGCTATTATGTGATGGCGAGCACCGCAGCGACACTGACAACGATGCCGGTTTGGGTCCGCCTGGGGCGTCACTTTTCCAAGCGCACGCTCTATATCGCGGCCTGCCTGCTGTTTGCTTGCCTCAGCTCGAGTTGGTTGCTGGCGGGTGCGCATGAACCGTTGCCGTTGGTTTTGTCGCGCGGCTTCCTGTCAGGCGTGTTCTCCGGAGGCCTGCTGCTGATGGGTCAATCCCTGCTGCCCGACGCCATCGATCAGGATTGCCTGAAATCGGGTATCCGGCGCGAAGGCGTTTACGCCGGGGCTTACAGCTTCGTCGAAAAGGCTTCGATGGCACTTGGGCCGCTGCTGATCGGGCTGATCCTTCAGGCGTTTCACTTCAAACCATCGCTTGGCAAGGCCGTTGCACAACCGGCTGAGGCGCTAACCGGCATCTACATCGGCGTCGCGGTCGTGCCGGCGATCCTCTACGCGGTATCAATCATTCCGTTGCTGTATTTCCGGCTCGATCCGGACCCTGTAGCACCGAAGTAAGGGAGCAGGCCGAATGGGCATTGCAATGCGACAGGGCGGCAGGGCCGCAATGGATTTCATGGTTGGCATCACCGCTGCCAGTCGCCCGTTGGCGGCGCGTTGGAACGCGGCACTTGTCCAGTCCGGCGTGACCGCGGACTCGCTGCCTGATGACATCGATGCCCGCCACAATGTGGTCAATTCGGCGTTGGCGGACTCAGCAGCTTTTGCCGTCAGCAATCTGGTGATGGAGTTTGCCAGCGTTGAACATGGCCGTGTCGCGCGTCATGCATTCGATGAAATGGCCGACGTGCTCGTGCCGCAACTCGCCAAACTTGAGGCGCAGGGTCCAGCGACGCTGACCATTCCGAATGATTTTGCGGAGCCCGATTACTATAAGGGCGTCTGGTTCCACCGGACGACAGGCGGCTGGAATGGACATGATGAAATGGGCTTCATCCATTCCGAGCTGATCCACAAAACCTATGTCGCACGGAACTTTGGCGGCGATATTTTCGCTCAACGCCGTGCCGTGCTCGGGATGCTGCCGCACGCCGGCTATTCCCGCATCTGCGAAATGGGGACTAGCTCAGGCCATTTTACGACGGCATTGCAGGAAACCTTTCCCAACGCCCATATCACCGGTGTTGAGCTGGCCTTGCCGATGCTGCGGGAGGCGCTGCGCGTTGCCAATGCCAATGGCTGGGCCTGGGATCTGCACCAGCGCGCGGCCGAAGACACCGGCTTTGAAGGCGGCCGCTTCGACCTCGTCGCCAGCTATATCATCCTGCACGAAATGCCGGCGCACGCGATCCGTGCGACCTTTGCCGAGGCCTTCCGCTTGCTAGAGCCCGGCGGCCAGATGCTGATGAGTGACGTGACGCCGTACAGAATGCTTGATCGGCTTGGTGCATGGCGCGCCGATGCCTCGGCAAACAAGGGCGGCGAACCCTATTGGCGCGAAGCCGCAACCCTTGACTGGAGCCAGGTCGCGCGCGACGCCGGTTTCACCGATGTCAGCGAGGCTGGCCTTGGCGGTGCCGTCTACCCGTGGGTGGTCATCGGGACAAAGCCAGCATGACCAAGGCCGACTCCGCCCGCCCACCCGCCGACGGAGCCGCAGCTTCGCGCCGGGTACGCCAATCCCAACTGCTGCAACCACAGCAGATCGACGACGTAGCCAATACGCTGCTGGTGCTCGCCCGCGAGCTTTGGGTGGTCAAGGACCGCCAGCGCGTGCTTGAGGCGCTGCTGGCTGACAACAACATCATCGCCGCCGGTGCGGTCCCCGATCATCAACCGGGGCCGACACTGACCGCCGAATTGGCCGCCGAACGTGACAGATTCACAGCGTCCGTGATGGAAGCGCTGTGTCCCTCATCGGACGACGGAGCCTGATGCGCCTGTTGGGACCAGCACGATTTTCCCGACATGCTGTTTCGACAGGAATGCCTTCTGGGCAGCCACGATTTCGGACAATGGATAGTCCGCGGCAACCAGTGACCTTAGCTCCCCGTGTTCAATATAGCTGATCAAATTGGAAAAGACCTCCCGGCCAAGCACCGTGCAGCCGATCAGGCGTAAATCCTTCAGGTAAAGTGTGCGCAGGTCGAGATCGACCACAGGCCCGGAGATCGCCCCGGCAACGCCGTATCGCCCGCCGCGCTTGAGGCAGTGCAGGATACTGGCAAACTGCGCCCCGCCAACCACATCGACAGCGGCGTCGAAATGCGCGTCGCCGAACAGGGCGTCCAAATCGGCGTCGCGCGGGATGACATGATCGGCTCCCAACGCCCGGACGGCTTCCGCTTTGCCCGCGCCTACCACCGCGGTGACGACCGCACCGCGCCGTTTTGCAAGTTGTACCGCAGCTGAGCCGACCCCACCCGATGCACCGGTGATCAGCACCTGCTCGCCCCCCGCAACGCCGATCCGCGCCAGCATATTTTCCGCCGCGGAATAGGCACAGGGAAAGCTCGCCAATTCGACATCGCTCAGGCTGCTCTCGATACAGTAGGCGTGGGCAGCGGGCACGCAGGCATAATCAGCAAAGCCGCCATCAACCTCGGAACCAAAGTACCGCACGCCAAAGGCCGTCGCGCCGCGAAACACCGGCTCTACCAACACTCGCTGGCCAATCCGTGCCGGGTCGATTCTGTCGCCGACTGCCGCAATCCGTCCGCAGACATCTGCGCCCTGGATCCGGGGAAACTGGAATGCGGCGCCTGACCAACCGTCGTCCGCCGCCCCGACAATTCCGCTCATGCCACCCGCCTCGGTCGCTTCGGCAATGGCCTTGGAATACCAGCCAGTCCGCGTATTGATGTCGGTATTGTTGACCCCGGCGGCACCAACCCGGATCAGGACATCGTGCGGCCCGGGGATCGGAACCGGCACGTCGTCGCGCAGATCAAGCTTGTCGAACCCGCCATGGCCGGTCAGCAGAACCGCACGCATGACCGTGGGAATCGTCAATCCGCGCGCGCCAGCCCGAACTGGTTCAAATACCATTTCTGGAAGTTGATGACGCTGCCTTCCTGATCGGAATAGCGCCCGGGCCGATAGCGGCTCGACATGATCCCGGCCTGATTGTTCTCGGTGATGATTTTGTCCTGGCTGGTGGTTGCGTGATAGCCCCAGATCATCTTGTCGATATCAACCTCGGCCTCGGTTGCTGTGCCCTTTACCAGCCAGATCATCTCGACATCGGATTGCAGCGCCGCCCGGGGTGTGAACAGAAACAGGATGGCGAAATGATCGTCTGCCACAATCTGGCTGAACGGGCTGAAACTCAGATGCATTCGTCCCCCGTCGGCACGGGTCCGCTCGCCCATCAATGGCGCGGGCGCGGTTCCATCCTGCGTTTCGGCAGCGCGTCCTTCCTTGTTCATACGCTGCATCAGCAGCCGTAAATGGCTGCTGGAGGGCGGCTCATCGATATTGCCGATCGGACGCCCAACCGCAGCCGCCTGCGCCTCCCAGGCCTTTAGCTTGGGCGTGAAGATGGCAATCGCGTCGGCGGGTCCGGAACTGGGTCCGGCACCCACAGCCACAATCGTCTCCGCTGCATGCATGGAGCAGAATTCCGGATGCGACGGGACGCAGTGGTAACATTCAAAGAAATTCTCGACGACCAGCTTCCAATTGGCATCGGTCGGGTAGCTGCCGGCATGGGCGATCCGCGCGGATTCAATTCCCTGATAGGCGAGAATTGGTCCCATATCACCAAAGGTCGCGTCAAAGTCTTGGGGCTCGCCCTCGCTCATGTTGATGAAGATAAGGCCATGAAACACCCGGATATGGCAGACAAACAAGCCGTTTTCGGCTTTGTCGAAATCTGCGGGCATGAGCCGGGCGGCTTGCAGCGAACCGTCAAGGCCATAGGTCCAAGCGTGATAGGGACAGACCAGCTTTCTGGCGTTGCCGCTCGCCTCCGTGCACAGTGTTGAACCGCGGTGGCGGCAAACGTTGAAGAA
>JAYVLC010000167.1:0-8197 GCA_043759675.1 Sphingosinicellaceae bacterium | reverse complement strand
ACCGACCGGAGATACGCCGTGTGGTGATAGGTCAGGACCGGCGGCGCTTCGCTGCCATCGATGCGCGCTGGTTTGGAGAAACCCGGCTGCGGCGTGAAGCCCTCGACAAACGGGAATTGGTAATTGCTGCCTTTGTTGATGCGGTTGACCTCCTCCCATGTTGTGGAGCCGACCTCGCCCGCCCATAACTGTCCGCCGTTCGGGTCAAAGCTGATCCGGAACGGGTTGCGCAGGCCGTGTGCCCAGAATTCGCCAAGCGTGGCCGAGCGATTCACATCGGGATTGTCCAGCGGGATGAAATAATTGGCCGTGGAGCCGCGCTTTGGTTGACGCGTGATCGGGCGCGAGACGGCTCCGCCGGTTTTGTCGACGTCCAGCCGCAGGATGCCGCCGACAAGTGCGCAATCGATGCGCTGGTGGCAGTCGGTCATGCTCATTTCGCCGACCGAAAGGTACAGGAAGCCATCGGGCCCGAAATTGACCGAGCCGCCATTGTGGTAGCCATCATTGTTCCGCTGCTGGATGATCAGCGGCAGCGCGGTCAGTGCAATCATTGCGGGATCGCCCGCTGCAAGGTTGTAGCGGGTCAGGTGATTGATCTGCCGATCCGGGTGATATTCGGTGAAATACACGAAGGCCTGACCAGCGCCGGAGGTGCCAGACGCGGCGAACGCCGGGTGCAGGTCGAACCCCAGCGCGCCATTTTCCATCTCAACATAGCCAACCTTGGCGGCGACATCGAGCAACAGGGTCCTGTTCGCGCCGGACGGGTAGTCAGCCCGGTAGAGCTTGCCGCCGCGTGTGAGGACATAGATGTGCGATGGATCGCCCTTGGCGAATTTGGTGTCGATCGGTGTCTCGAACATCGTTGTGCCAAGCGCATTGACCAATGTGTAGCGATAGGTGCTGCTGACATTGGCTGCGACCCGGATATTGGTCACCCAGTTGGCGAAGTCGCGGTCGGTGGTGAACTGGCGTGCCACCACGAGCGGCGTCATGGCGAACAGCAGGATTGGCCAGGTCCAAGGTGACCTCAGCAAGCCGAACAGGCTGGCAAAATACCCTCTTGCGGTTCGACGCAGCGCGACGAATGCTGCGAAAAACAGCAGGACGGCGATCAGCGAGGCATCGAGCAACAATTCGGGGCTGAAGCTGATTGCCGTCAAGAAAAACAGGTAGAGCGCCGCTGCGACGATTCCGGTCAGCAAGGCGTAGATTTCCTGGGCCGCGCGGCGCGCGGTGCCGAATATGTCCCAGCCGTTCAGCAGGCCATTGACCAGGAATGCGGCGCCGCAGAAGCCAAGAAAGGCCCTGAGGACGACCAGCGTATCCTCCGTCGCAAAGGCGATCTGCGGCAGGTGGAGCAGGGCTTTGGGGATGATCCGGACGTGTTCGGCAACCTGGGAGCCGAGGGCCACGGCGATGGCGACGATCACCAGCTCAAGACTGAAACTCAAGACCCGTTGTACTGACACCCATCGTCCCCTTGCCTGGACCCTTGATCAAGGCCTACTGCGCTCGTCCGCCAGACAGCGGCTATGCCCCAGTCGAGAGTTCAAATGAAGCGAGAGTTTGCAGCGTTGCTGTTGTGCGTCACGGGGCCGGCGGCTTCGGAGCAAATTGTGGTGACCGCTAGCCGGACCGCGACCCAGTTTGCGGGCACTGGCGGGGCGGTGATCGGGCGCGAGAGTATCGACGCCCTCCAGCCGCTGACGGTGCTCGACCTGCTCGACCGGGTGGCAGGCGTGCGGGCGTTCCAGAAGGGCGGGGAGGGCGGCGGATCCTATCTATCGATCCGTGGCGGCGAGCCGAATTTTACGCTCGTGCTGCTCGACGGCGTCAAGGTCGGCGATCCAACCAACAGCCAGGGCGGTGCGTTCGATTTTGCACAAATCGACCCGGCGGCGCTGGAGCGGATTGAGGTAGCGCGCGGCGGACTGTCGGCGGTTCACGGTGCTGATGCACTGGCGGGCGCTGTCAACCTCCGGCTGAGGGCCGTTGACGAGGGCGGCGATTTTCGGTCGGTGCGGCTGTTCGCCGATACGCGTGGGCGCCTTGGCGGCGATGCGACGGCGGGGTTGGGGTGGGAAAACGGCGGGCTGCTGCTGAGCGGCGGGGCCTATGATAGCGGCGATGGGACCAAAGGGTCCGATCGGCAGCGGCGGCAATTGCTAACCAAGGTGTCGCAAGATTTTTCCGGCTGGACGCTGTCGGGGCTGGCGCTGCATGCCCGGACCGAGCGGGCGCAATTCCCGGAGGATAGCGGTGGGCAGAGGCTGGCGATCCTGCGTGGCCGGGAAACCGGGTCGGCACGCCTGACGGTGGCAGCATTGGACATCGCCCCGACGGCCAAGGCGGCGTTTCGCCCGCACGTCACGCTTAACTGGTCACGGCAGGATGCGACATCCGACAGTCCTGGTATTGCGCCCGGCGTATTTGATGGCGTGCCACCGATTACTGCCGTCACGCGGTTTGACCGGCTTGAAACGGTTGCGGATTTGACGTGGAGCCTTGGCGATAGCTTGATCGTCGCGGCTGGCGGCGGGTATCTTGACGAGCGTGGGAGGAGCCGCGGCATCGTGGATTTCGGCTTCCCGATTCCGGCAGATTTCCAGATCAATCGCAGCCTTGCCAGCGGGTTTGCCGAGGCGACGCTGGGACGCGCTGCGCGCGCAACGGTCGGGGTCCGTTATGATGATCCGTCGTCCGGGCGAGGTGAGTGGACCGGACGGCTGGCCGGCCATGTGCCGCTTGGCGGGGCAGCACTGACGGGAAGCTGGTCACAGGGCTACAAGCTACCGAGCCTGTTCGCGCTGGCCTATCCGTTGATCGCCAATCCGGCACTCCGGCCGGAGCGGAGCGAGAGCTGGGAGGGTGGCATCGAGCGGGACTGGGAGCGCGGGCGCGTCCGGATCGCCTATTTCCGCAACCGGTTCACCGATCTGATCGATTTCGATCCGGCGCTGTTTACCAATGTCAATCGTGCGCGGGTCGTGACCGAGGGGGTTGAGGCCGAAGCGAACCTGACCGTGGGCGCCTGGTCGACTGAGGCGTCGTTGACCCATCTTGAGGTATCGAGCGCGACGCCACTGCGATCACGCCCGCAGTGGCAGGGCGCGGCGCGGATGGCGTGGCGCGCGACGGCGCGATTGACGCTTGATGCGGCGGCGCGGGTCAATTCGAGCTTTGCCGACAGTTCGGTCGCGACCGGCCTGGTGCGCGCCAAGGGACATCACGAGCTTGACCTTGGCGCCCGGTATCTGGTGACCGAAGCGGTTACGCTATCGGTTGTCGCGCGGAATTTTCTGGGCGCGGGCTATGAGAATATGGTGGGTGTTCCCGGCGAGGGCCGGACAGTCCGCGCAAGTTTGTCAGCCCGGTTTTAGGACCGGCTGTTGTCCCCTTCCCGTCCCGTCCTACCCCTGCTAGACGCGGTGCTGGAGCGCGGGGGTGCGGGTGTACGCAGCGATTGAAGCGGGCGGAACAAGGTTCGACTGTGCCGTCGGTGCAGGGGCATCTGTGCTCGCGGTGGACGCGCGGTGAGCGATAGCCGGGGCCGCCTTGGTGAACTTGATGCGCTGCGCGGGCTGGCGGCGCTTGCCGTTGTGATGTTCCATTTCACGACGCGCTACGCACTGGTCTACGGGCACCGGGACCCCATGCTGGTGTCCGTGCCCTGGGGGCATTTCGGGGTGCAGTTCTTCTTTGGCATTTCCGGGTTTGTCATCTTCATGACGCTGGAGCGGACCAAACGGCCGATGGATTTTGTCGTGTCGCGGGTTTCGCGGCTGTATCCGGCCTATTGGGCGGCAATCGCCATGACGACGGCGTTCGTGTGGGCCGGGTCGCTGGTTGATTTGCGAATTCCCGCATCTGCTGTGCTGACGAACCTGACAATGCTTCAAGGCCTGTTTGGGGTCCGAAGCGTCGACGGTGTCTATTGGACCTTGCTGTTTGAATTGGCGTTCTACGCCGTGATGTTCGTGCTTTTCCGGCTCAGGGCCCTCAATCGTATCGAGTGGGTGTTGATCGGATGGATTGGTCTCAAATGGCTTTGGTGGCTGGTGCCGGGGTTGCCGTACCGTCTCGGCGTGGTGCTGGTGCAGCAGTTCATTCCGTTCTTTGCCCTGGGGATTTGTGGGTATCGGCTGTTTGCGGGCGAGCGGAGCCTGATCGCGGTTTTACCGGTGGCAGCGTTTGCATTGATAACCGTTTTGGCAATTGATGGTGCGGCATATTTCGCCACATCGGTTATGGTTGCGGTGACATTCATTGCCTTGGCGAGCGGGCGCGCGCGCTGGTTGGCCTGGTCACCGTTCACCTGGCTGGGTCAGGTCTCATATACCCTCTACCTGTTCCATGCGAACATCGGCTGGACGATCATCACCGCGCTTGAGGCGAGGGGGGTAAATTCGAACATTTCGATCCTGATCGCGCTGGTGCTGGTGCTGGGGCTTGCCGCCGCGGTGACCCGGGTTTTTGAGCGCCCGGCGATGCGGTGGATCCGGGCGATGTGGAAGCAGCGGCAGCCAGCTTCCAGCTAGCCAGAAAACACCCGTTTTTTAACAATGGCTTGCTGGATGATTTCGATGATCCTGCCCAATTGTCGCACCCCCCAGTTGGGGGCTTTGTGAATTGGATCGATTCGGCTAGGATTCAGGGGCATTTGGATGATCGTGCACGTCGCTTGTTCGTGCGCGGTTTTCCTGAGGTGAGGAGGCTGTGTCGTCTCGCCGCAGGGGCAGGTTGGGCTCAGGCGCGTCCAAGGGTGGCTGAGCTTCGTATTTATTGTGCGTTAAGGCTGTTTTGTGTACGCTTTGATCAGGCGCAACAGGGTAATTATGCGCGGAGGGACTTCATCTTTGCGTGGGCGCACTTCGGTGGCGGCCATTGCAACGGCGCTGATCGGCCTGCCGATCTCGACGCCGGCTCTGGCGGACGGCATCATTTTGCCGACCGGCGGGCAAGTCGTGGCCGGCGCAGCGACCCTCACAACCAGCCCGTCGCAGCTTAGCGTCGATCAATCCTCCAGCCGCGCAATCATCGATTGGCAGAGCTTTTCGATCGGGTCCGGCGGCAAGGTCAATTTCAACAATGGCACCGGCGCGACGCTCAACCGCGTCACCGGCGGTGACCTGTCGACGATTGCCGGCCAACTTTCGGCGACCGGGTCGGTCTATCTGATCAACCCGGCGGGCATCGTCGTCGATGGCGGCGGCAACGTGCTGACCGGCGGTTCATTTGTTGCGTCGACCCGTATGGTTGACGCGCCCGGGTTCATGGCGGGCGGTGACCTGAGCTTCTCGGGCAGCTCGGCAGGCGGCATCAGCAATCGCGGTTCGATCGTGGCGGGAGGCGACGTCGTGCTGATTGGCGCGATGACGTCCAATGCGGGCGATATTTCGTCGGGCGGTACGGTCGGTCTGGTGTCCGGTGATCGGATCATCCTGCGCGCTGCCGGCAGCGACAGCCGGATCATGGTCGATGGCGGCCACGGCGATGTGACCAACACTGGTGCGATCAGCTCTGCCGCGGCCGAGCTGAAGTCAGCGGGCGGAAATATTTACGCGCTGGCTGGAAACAACGGCGGGATCATCGCCGCCAAGGGCAATGGCACCCAGAGCGGGCGGATATGGCTTGAGGCCGGTGCGGATGTGGTTGTCGCGGGCAACCTCGCGGCGCAAAATGCCGATGGTAGTGGCGGCACGGTGCATGTGCTGGGGACCAACATCGCGTTGCAGGACGGCGCAAGCATCGACGTCAGCGGCACCACGGGCGGTATCGCGCTGATCGGTGGCGACTATCAGGGCGGCGCGACCGATCGGCGCTACAGCGAAGTTGCCCTGAAGACGGCGGACCGTGTTTCGGTCGCAGGCAGCGCGACGATCAAGGCCGACGGCGCGGGTGCCGGTGGTGCCGTGGTGCTGTGGTCCGAGAAGCAGACCGATTTCCAGGGCTCGATCAGCGCCCAGGGCGGCGCAGCGGGTGGTGACGGCGGGTTCGTCGAAGTGTCTTCGCACGCCCTTCTGGGCTTTGCTGGCTTGGTCGATACGCGCGCCGTCTTTGGCGACGTCGGCACATTGCTGCTCGATCCCAGCGATATCACGATCAGCACCGCGGGGCCGGACGCAAACTTCACTGGCAACCCCACCTTTATCGGCGGGACGAACGGGGTGGCGTCGACCATACTCGTCAGTACAATCCAAACCGCGCTCGCGTCGTCGAACGTCATCGTCCAGTCCGGCGCGTCGGGAACTGGCAACGGTGATATTACGGTTGCCAACAGCATCACCTGGGCGGCGGCGACCAACCTCACGCTGAATGCGCACCGAAATATTGCGGTATCGACCGGCGCGGTTATCTCGAAGACCGGCGGCACGACATCAACCCTGACACTCAACGCCGGATCGAACACGACCGGTACGTCGGTCGCTGGTACGATCGTGTTCACGACCACTGGCGGGATTGCCGCCAGCGGGGCAGGAACGATTCTGAACACCGCCCTGAATGCCAACAACGCCAGCGGCACCAGCACCATCACACTCGGCACTGCTGGTATCGTCGCCTCGACCAGCGGGGTGATCAACGCAACGCTGAGCGCCCGGTCCGGCATCGTGCTGAGCTCGTCGCCGATCACGACGCTTGGTGGAACCGTCAGCATCACGAATACGAACTCCGGGGCGATAACCGGTTCGGGCGCCATTACGACTGCGAACGGCACCGTCGCGATCGCCAGCAACTCCGCCGGCACGATTACTTCGATTGGCTCGATCAGTGCCGGTACGGCGGGCGTGACGGTCAGTGCCGCCGGCGGGATCGCGCTGGGCGCGAGCACGATCACATCGACGGCCGCGGACATCACGATCAGCAACACCGTGTCGGGCAATGTCTCCGGTACCGGAGCGATCAACGCGGGTACCGGTGCGATCAGAATCAGCAATGTTGGCGCTGGCACGACCGGATTTGGTGCGCTGACCAGCATCAAGACCTCCGGAACCGGCATCACGGTAAATCCGACGTCGACCGGCCTGGTGACGACGGCTGCAATCACGTCGTCGAGCGGCGCGGGCATCGCGTTGACGGCGGCCGGCGCGCTGACACTTGGTGGTTCGATTAGCGGGGGTCCCGCAACGATCGCGATTACGAGCGCCACCGGTCTTACGATGGCCGCGAACACGATCACATCGACGGCCATGGACATCACGATCAGAAACACTACTTCGGGCAATATCTCCGGTACCGGGGCGATCAACGCGGGTACCGGTGCGATCAGCATCAGCAACGTTGGCGCTGGCACGACCGGATTTGGTGCGCTGACCAGCACCATGACCTCCGGAACTGGCATCACCGTCAATCCGACGTCGACCGGCCTGGTGACCACGGCGGCAATCACGTCGTCGAGCGGCGCGGGCATCGTGCTGACAGCGGGCGGCGGTGCGCTGACACTTGGCGGGACGATAACCATAGGGCCGAACAATGGCGGTACGGCCTTTGCGGCGAGCGCCTTTGGCACGATTACGCAAAACGCAATTTTGCTGACCTATGGCGGAGCCGGGACTGCAACCGCGATGTTGACTGCCGGCACGGGCGGGGCCGGCAATATCACGATGCTGACGTCGGGCGGGGTGACTGCCACGGGCGCCACGAGTGTACTGAATTATACCGCAAGCGCGGAGAACCCGGCGGGCGGCACCTTCACGCTTGGGACGACGGGAATCGTGGCGTCGAATGGCGCGATCATTACCCCGACGATCACGACGCGGGGGGACTATGCGACCACAGGTACCGCGCCGATAACGACCAACAACGGCGTCATTTCGATCACCAGCCAGACGGGTAATATCTCGACGGGCGGCGGTGCGGTTACGCCCGGAACTGAGGCGATCACACTGACCAGCACGACGGGTTCGGTGACCACCGGCGCTGGCATCATCGCGCTTGGCGGTGATCTGACAATCACTGCCGGGACGAACATCACCATCGGCGGGGTGATCTCGAAGAATAATGTCGGTGCGACCACGTCAACCGTCGCTCTGGTTTCAGGGGCGTCGGGTACGACGTTGATCAACGCGCAGATCGGGGTCGGCCACAGCGCGGTGGCGACAAGCCGATCGCTGATTCTCAATATCAACCAGGGGCAGACGATCACCAATCAGGTGGTGACCTATGCATCGTCCGGGGCGCTGACCGCAGGGGT
>JAYVLC010000166.1:0-20445 GCA_043759675.1 Sphingosinicellaceae bacterium | reverse complement strand
TTTGCCATTCCCGCCCAAGACGATGACAACGCCTATGCACGATCTGCAGCCAGCGGTCTACGCGCATTGCGCCCGGGCGGCTGGCGCGGCATCGTGCAGAATACCGGATGGCTGCTGTCTGGGAAGACCGTGGGCGCGATCCTCAGTTTTTTCTACCTTGGCCTTGCGACGCGGGCGCTCGGGCCGGACGGATTTGGACAGTTCACCCTGGTGCTCGGCACCGCGCAGGCGATTGCGGCGCTGGTCACCTTCGAATCCTGGCAGTTGCTTGTGCGCTACGGCATGGAGCGCCTCCATGCAGGGCAGAGCGAGGCGCTCGGCCGGTTGGTTGCGTTTTGCGCGGCGCTCGATATCGGTGGGGCGTTGATTGGTTGCACGCTCGCCGTTGGCGCAGTCACACTATTGGCCCCGGTTTTTGGCTGGCCCGCCGCTTTGCGCGATTCCGCGCTGCTGTTCTGCTTTGTCCTGCTGCTGTGCACGCGCTCGGCAGCAACCGGCGTGCTGCGCCTGCATGACCGATTTGGCGCAGCGGCCTTTGCCGAGACCGTCACCCCGGTGCTGCGGCTGATCGGTGCGCTGTTCGTGGTGTGGAATGGCGCAACCGTCACCGGGCTGCTTGCCGCTTGGGCAATCGCTGATATCGCAACCGCCTGTGTCTATTGGGCAAGCGCCATCCGGATCATGCCGCTGCGCCGGTGGCGGTGGCGCGGCGTCACAAGCATCCCCCGCGAGATTCCGGGACTCTGGCGCTATGCCGCGATGATCAATGCGACCACAACACTTGGCCTTGTTGGCCGGCAATTCGCCGTGCTGCTGGTTGGTGCCTGGGTCGGCCCGGTCGCCGCTGGCGGATACCGCCTTGCCCACCAACTCGGTCAAGCGCTCGCCAACATTACCGACATGATGTCACGGGCGACCTTTTCAGAATTGATGCGGAGCCGCGTTGGCCAGTCGGCGGCCCAGCTCGCCGAACTGTTCCGGCGCGCCTCGGTGATCGCGCTCGCAACTGCGTCGGTGATGATCGCGCTGGTTCTGCTGGCCGGACCACAATTGCTTCGGCTGCTCGCCGGCCCCGGTTACGGCGATGCCGTGCCGCTGCTGATGTTGCTTGGCACTGCCGCCGCCCTTGATGCGGCTGGCGTGAGTTTTGAGCCCGCTCTCGTCGCGAGCGACCGGGCGTGGCTCGCCCTGCGCCTGCGCCTCGTTTCAACGGCGATCCTGTTCGCCGGGATCGTCGTGCTGCTCCACAATTTCGGGGCCATTGGTGCAGCCGCCGCGACGGCCGGGGCATCGGCGCTGACGCTCGTGCTGCTCGGTGTCGCCGCCTGGCGCGCCATACACGCACAGCCGCAACAACCAACGGAGTAGCGAACATGCGCCTCAAAACGCCCCGAATCCCGCCGCTTGCCGACCGCGAGATGTCCACCGAGGCGGCAGCAATCATGGCTCCCCTGGCGGCACGCGGGGCTGATTTCAATATCTTCCGCACCATGGCGCACAAACCGGCTGCTATGGAAAAATTCCTCGAATGGGGAAATTACATCCTGTCGAAGGCCAACAGCCTTGACGCGCGAACCCGCGAACTCGCGATCCTGCGCACCGGCTACAACTGCAAATCCGGCTATGAATGGGCCCAGCATGTGGTGATCGGCAAACGCTGCGGCCTGACTTACCCGGAAATTGCTCGCATCAAGTCCGGCCCAGATGCGCCCGGCTGGAGCGTTGCCGACGCGGCGATCCTTCGCGCCTGTGACGACCTTTCGGGCAATCATTTCATATCAGATGCCAGCTGGGCCGGTTTGTCCGAACATTTCGCCACCGACCAATGCATGGATCTGGTCTACACCGTCGGCCAATACACCCAAGTCTCGATGATCCTGAACAGCTTTGGCGTCCAGCTGGACGCCGGACTTGCAGGCGATCCGGATCTGGCCTGAACCAGAATAAACGGCCAGTCAGGCTTTGAATTCGCTGAACGCGGTATCGAGGCGCTGCAATCGCGTCGCAATGGCCGCGACAACGCTGGAATGGATATCATGTGCGAATCCGGGTGGCATCATGCTTAGCGCCCGATCTGGCGCAGTCAGTGCATCACGCATGACCTCATCGAGAACCTGACGAATGATCGTCGGGCCAAGGCCAGCCTCCTTCGCGGTTTCGACAAAATGGCGTCCGTGAATCCCGAGAATAGCGTATTTTCGACTTTTGCCGGCAGACATCGCCAGCTTGTATTTATTGTGTGGGATTTGCTTCGCATCGAAAACCGGCTGGGCCGTCAGCACATCATAAAATGGGGTCAGCGCAAAGCGCCCGCCCGGTCGCAGAAAGATGCTGAAATTCTTCCCGTGGCCGTCGGTGGCACCGATGAGCCAGAAGATGATCTGGCTCTTGAAGAACGCGGCCTGATCGATCAGCGGATCGTCGCTGCTTTGCAGCAACCTCAGTATGTCTACGGCGCTTGGGCCGTTCACGCCGCCTTCGACGCTACTCTGGTATTTTCGACTGGATGGGATGCCCAGCGCCTGACAGCAATCTTCCTGGGGTAACCGCAGCAAGCGACCGTCACGCCGCCATAGCCGGTCAAACCGTTCGACCACCAGCACCTTGCGGTCACCGAACATTCTCACGTCTGTTTGCGCAATTTGCAGACCGAAGCCCTCAAGCAGCTTCAGGCAATAATGCTCGTTGTCGACACTGTT
Organism: Sphingosinicellaceae bacterium; assembly: GCA_043759675.1. GTDB lineage: Bacteria > Pseudomonadota > Alphaproteobacteria > Sphingomonadales > Sphingomonadaceae > JADCGM01. Next base: position 17,746 of record JAYVLC010000166.1, on the reverse strand, counting down.
CGACATATCGATCATGCCGAATGCGGTCGGAATCGTTCCAATCTGCGGCTTCAGGATATGCGTGGTCGGCGTCGTGCCTGTCGGCCGTTTCCACTGCCCTTCGTGAAACAGCAGTGCCGTCTTTTCCTGAGCTCCTGCGATTGAAATGCGGAACTCATGCTCCTGATCGAGGCCGAGCGGCGCACGTTCGAGGTTAGCCAGCAGCAGCTCAATGTCCTGGTCACTGATTGCCTCGCCTTCGACTGGTGCCGAGGCATCTACCTCGACACCTTCTGGCAGGAACTGCATCGCCCCGACACAGTCGCGCCCGACACGCTCCAGCAAGCTGAAGGCGTCGCTCCCTTGCGCGCCCATGCGTTCAGCTACTCGCGTTCGAATGGCGAGATTATCGGGCAGAAGGTTATCAAATACCGCAGCGACCGGCGCGCCGCGATAAGGGCGATCCTGTAACGGCAGCGATAGCGAGATCGGAAAATGATACTCCCAATCGAGCCAGCTTTGGTCATATTGAAACAAAATCGCGCCGCTGGTTTCTTTCACCAGACAGCCGACATGGCGGTTGTTGATCAAAACATTGAGCGGCTCGCGCGTTTTCCGACGCGCCATTTAGAAGATGTCCTCAATGTCGGTGGCTGACCCTTTGCTGCGCGGGGTGAGCACCATTTCAAGGTCGAGAGCTGCCAGCAAATCGAATATGCTGTCCATCCTTGTGCCAGGTCCGCCAGATTCTATTTTGGAGATCAGTTCTTGGCGCAATCCGGCCAAATCGGCGAGCTTCGATTGCGTGAGCTGCCTGACCCGGCGCTCGCGCTGAATGATTTTTCCGATCTGCGCTGGTGAACGTGCAAGTTGATTCATCAAGATTCTCCGAAGCGGTTTATGCGTTTAATCGCATTAGCAGTCAATACGCTGTTTAGGGCATATTCTGAATCTATTCCCTAAATCGCATAAAAAACATTTATGCTTTAAATCACATTTCCACCCGCTGGCCGCCAACCAGGTCACTGACAACACCCTTTCCCAATCCGCGCCCTCATGCTACCCGCCGCGCCGTCATGTTAAACCTGAACGGAATCACTGTGCGCCTTGGCGGGCGCACCATCCTCGACCGCGCGACTGCGGCCTTGCCGCCAAAGGCGCGCATCGGGCTGATCGGTCGCAATGGCGCAGGCAAATCAACGCTGATGAAGCTGATCGCCGGTGGCGGCGAAGCCGACGAGGGCAGCGTCGACATGCCGAAAAACGCGCGCATCGGCTACATTGCGCAGGAAGCACCGTCGGGAACATCGACGCCGTTTGCGACCGTGTTGGAAGCCGACCTCGAACGCGCCGCGCTGCTTGTCGAAGAAGACGGGCTGGACCACAGCGGCGGCGATGAGGATGCCATGCACCGCATCGCCGATATCCACGAACGCCTGACCGCCATTGATGCGCATACCGCCCCGGCGCGGGCGGCAAAAATCCTCGTCGGCCTTGGCTTTGACGAAGACGCGCAGCAGCGTCCGCTCGACAGTTTTTCCGGTGGCTGGAAAATGCGGGTCGCACTCGCCGCCCTGCTGTTCTCGCAGCCTGACCTGCTGCTGCTTGACGAGCCATCGAACCATCTTGATCTCGAAGCGACGCTGTGGCTCGAAAATTTCCTGAAATCCTACCGCGCCACGATGATCGTCATCAGTCACGAGCGCGATCTGCTGAACAATGTCGTCGACTATATCCTGCACCTCGAACGCGGGAAGGTGACGCTGTATCCCGGCGGCTATGATGCGTTTGAGCGGCAGCGCAACGAACGGGCCGCCCAACTTGCCGCTGCCCGTGAAGCGCAGCAGGCCCAGCGCGCCAAGTTACAGGATTACATTGCCCGCAACAGTGCCCGCGCCTCAACCGCCAAACAGGCGCAGTCACGCGCCAAGGCGCTGGCCCGGATGCAGCCGATCGCCGAACAGGTCAACGACCCCAGCCTGGTGTTTGATTTCCCGTCGCCGCCGCAGCTGAAACCGCCGCTGGTTCAACTCGACATGGCCGCAGTCGGCTATGGCGGCAAGCCGGTGCTGTCGCGCCTCGACATGCGAATGGACCCCGACGACCGCATCGCCCTGCTCGGTCGCAACGGCAACGGTAAAACGACGCTAGCTCGCCTGCTCGCGGCGCAGCTGAAACCGCTGGACGGGACCATCAGGACGGCTGGCAAAATGCGCGTCGGCTATTTCACCCAATATCAGGTCGAAGAACTCGACCGGGGTGATACGCCACTCGAACATATGTCGCGGCTGATGAAGGGGGCGTCGCCATCGGCTGTCCGGGCGCAGCTTGGCCGGTTCGGTTTTTCAGGCGATATGGCAACGCAGGCGGTCGGCAAAATGTCCGGCGGCGAACGGGCGCGGCTGGCGCTGGCGCTGATCACCCGCGACGCCCCGCACCTGCTGATCCTCGACGAGCCAACCAACCACCTTGATGTCGATGCGCGCGAGGCGCTGGTCCGCGCCCTCAATGATTACGAAGGCGCGGTCGTCATCGTCAGCCACGACCGGCACATGGTGGAGGCCGCGGCTGACCGGCTGATCCTCGTCGAGAATGGCACCGCGCGTGAATTTGCCGGCAGCCTTGACGACTACACCGACATGATTCTCGGCAAAGGCAGCGGCGACGCCGCCAACGACAGCCGACCGGCCTCGAAAGCTGACCGCAAAGCCGACCGCCGGCAGGCCGCCGAGGCGCGCGAACGCAGCGCCGGGGTTCGCAAAGCGGCAAGCCTTGCTGAGGCCGAGGTCACCAAGTTGACGGAACGGCGCGCCGCCATCGACCGCGCCTTGTTCGACCCTGCGGCTGCCGACGCGCGTGACAAGGCCGCACCCGCCAGCGACCTGATGCGCGAACGCGGCGACGTCGATCGCAAACTCGCTGCCGCAGAAGCGAAATGGCTCGACGCAACAGCTGAACTGGAAGCGACCAAAGCCGCCTGACGTCAGGCGTGGATCGGCTTGCCCAGCACCGCCATCGCCGCTTCCTTGATCGCCTCCGAATGCGTCGGATGGGCATGGCAGGTGTAGGCGATGTCCTCGGACGATGCGCCAAACTCCATCGCCTGCGCTGCCTGGGCAATCATCGTTCCCGCCGGTGTTGCGATGATCCAGACACCGAGCACCCGATCGGTCTTTGCGTCCGCGATGATCTTCACAAACCCGTCGGTATCCTTGATTGTCTTGGCCCGACTGTTGGCGACCATCGAGAATTTGCCGACCTTGACCTCCCCGCGCGCCTTGGCATCTTCCTCGGTCAGGCCGACGCCTGCGATTTCCGGATGGGTATAGACCACCGAAGGAATCACCGCATGGTTCACCACGCCGGTCAGTCCCCCGATATTTTCCGCCACCGCAATGCCCTCGTCCTCCGCCTTGTGCGCCAGCATCGGGCCGGGAATCACATCGCCAATTGCCCAGATGCCGCGCACGCTGGTCGAGAAGTCATGCCCGGTCTCGATCTGGCCGCGCATGTTGACGGCCAGCCCCGCCTTCGCAAGACCAAGTCCGTCGGTATTCGGTCGGCGACCGATTGCGACCAATACCATATCGGCCTGAATGATCTCCACCGCGCCCCCGGCTGCTGGCTCGACCGTGACGGTCGCACCAGCGCCGTTCCGCTCAACCCCGGTGACCTTGGTCGAAGTCCTGATCTCAAGGCCTTGCTTTTTGAACAGCCGGTTCGCTTCCTTGCGGACGTCACCGTCCATCCCCGGCAGGATCTGGTCGAGGAATTCGACCACCGTGACTTTGGCACCAAGCCGCTTCCACACTGAACCCAGCTCCAGCCCGATCACGCCGCCGCCGATGACGACCAGATGCCCGGGCACCTTGGCAATCTCCAGCGCCGAGGTTGAATCGAGCACCACCTCATGGTCGATCGCCACGCCCGGCAGCGGGGTTACCGATGACCCGGTTGCAATGACGATATTCCGCGCGCGGACCTGCTTGCCCGCAACCTCGACTGTGTCCGCTGAGACAAATGTCGCCAGACCCTTGAGCCAATCGATCTTGTTCTTCTTGAACAGGAATTCAATGCCGGCGGTCAGCCCCTTAACCGCCTCCAGGCGCTGGCCGTGCATGGCATCCAGATCGAGTTCGACCTTGTCGATCTTCACCCCAAACTTCGCCAGCGCCCCCGACGACGCCTCGGCAAACAGCGCTGACGCATTGAGCAGCGCCTTCGACGGGATGCACCCGACATTGAGGCAGGTGCCGCCCAGCGTCGCCCGGCTTTCGGCACAGGCCGTCTTCAAGCCGAGCTGCGCTGCCCGGATCGCCGCGACGTATCCGCCGGGACCGGACCCGATGATCAGGACGTCATAATCGAAATCAGCCATTCAGGTTTCTCGCTGCGGAAATGGTCGGCGGCGCATGGTCAATTGTTCGACCACGGTTAGGTGCCCGATCAGGTCATCGGACGCAAAAAGCGGAAGGAGGAGTGGGACGATATTCCCGACATCGTCCGGTTCAAACCGGATGTACACAATCGCGACCGACGGGACAGCGCCATGCTGAAACACAAGTTCGCCGAAATCCCTGTCACAGGTTATCAATACGCGTCCGGTTGTCACCGCATGTCGCAGTACCGTCTCGTCCGAGGCACGCGGCAGTGCAACAGTCACCCGAACGACATCATGACCCGCAGCTGCCAGAGCCTGCGCGATGGTTGTACCAACATTGGCATCGCACAGCAGATTCAAGCGGCGCGCGCCTGACCAATTGCCACATAAACCTCATCAACAATCATATCAGCAGCGAACGCCGCGGCCGCCTGGAGATGCACTGCGCGGACACCGGAATACTCATCAGCGATGCGGGCAACACTCCACCCCGCCCCAACAAGCTTCAAGACCCGCTCGACAGTATGGCGCGTACCACGGAATATCGGCTTGCCGCCCAGGATGGCTGGATCGGAATGGATATGGTCGCGCCAATTCATCATCACATATCCAAAAGAATTCGTGCCGGATCCTCAATAGCATCCTTCACCCGGACAAGGAAGGTCACCGCCTCCCGGCCGTCGATGAGCCGGTGGTCGTAGCTGAGCGCAAGATACATCATCGGGCGCACCACAATCTGACCATTCCGGACCACAGGCCGATCCTCAATCCGGTGCATCCCGAGCACGGCGGACTGCGGCGGGTTGATGATCGGCGTTGACATCAAGGACCCGAACACGCCGCCATTGGAGATGGTGAAGGTCCCGCCCTGCAGCTCCTCAAGCTTGATCTGGCCGTCACGGGCCCGGCGTCCGAAGTCACCAATCGCCTTTTCGGTATCCGCAAACGAGCGCTTGTCGGCATTGCGCAGCACCGGCACCACCAGCCCGCCGGGTGACGACACCGCGACGCCGATGTCGGCATAGTCGCGGTAGACGATCTCATCACCCTCGATCGCCGCATTGACCGACGGGACGTCGCGCAGCGCCATCGTGCAGGCGTGGACAAAGAACGACATGAAGCCCAACCGGACGCCGTGCTTCTTCTCGAACTGGTCGCGGTAGGTATCCCGCGCGGCCATCACGGCGGTCATATCGACGTCGTTGAACGTCGTCAGCATCGCCGCCGTATTCTGGGCTTCCTTCAGGCGGCGCGCGATGGTCTGGCGCAACCGCGTCATCCGGACCCGCTCTTCGTTGCGACCCGACGGGAGACCGGCGGCGTGGCCAAGCGTCATCTGCCCTGCGGTCGGCATCACAACCTGCGGAGCCGGTGCGATCAGGCGCGCGCTGCCATTGTCGATGGCGGACAGCACGTCCCCCTTGGTCAGGCGGCCATCCTTGCCGGACCCTGCGACCGAGGCCGGGTCGATATTATAGTCACCGAGCAGGCGACGGACAGCCGGTGAGATGACGTCATACGCTGTCACGGCTGCGACAGGTGCAGCAGCGACTGGCACTGCTGGCGGAGCAGGCGCCTTCACTGCCACCGGCGCGGCAGCTGCCTTGGCTGAACCAGCGCCCGCAGCCTCGATGCGCGCAATCACCGTACCAACCGCGACGGTATCGCCGACCTTGGCCAGTTGCTCCCCCATCACACCGTCAATCGGCGACGGAATTTCAACCGCCACCTTGTCGGTTTCAAGGCTGACGATCGGCTCGTCGGCTTTCACCGGGTCGCCCGGCTGCTTCAGCCACTGGCCAACGCCGGCCTCGGTGATCGATTCGCCCAGCGGCGGAATGGTAACGTCGGTTGCCATATAAATACCTAGCCCGATTTCTGTCTGGATTTAAGGCCGGAGCGGATTGCTGCATTGACCTCGGATTTGCTGGCACCAAGCGCTTCGGCAACCAGCTTGGCCTGTTCGGCATTGTGGCGGCGCATCAGACCGGTTGCGGTCGCGGCGGCGGCGGCCCGACCGACATAGACCGGACGCTTGCCCAGCGCGTCCTCAATGAAGGATTCAACAAAGCTCCACGCCCCGGCGTTGCGCGGTTCCTCCTGCGCCCAGACAATCGTCTCGACATTGGGGAAACGCCCAACCTCTTCGATCAGCGCAGCCGACGGGAAGGGATACAGCTGTTCAACGCGCAGGATCGCGACATCCTCACGCCGTTCCTTGTCCCGCGCTTCGGCCAAGTCAAAATAGACCTTCCCAGAACACAGCACGACGCGGCGGACCTTGTCGTGCTGCAACTCGGCATCGTCCCACAGCACCCGGTGGAAGCTGGTGCCCTCGCCGAGTTCGGCAACCCGCGACACCGCCTTCTTGTGCCGCAGCAGGGATTTTGGCGTCATGATGATCAACGGCTTGCGGAACGGTCGCAGCATCTGCCGCCGCAGGATGTGGAAATAATTGGACGGCGTGGTGCAATTGGCGATCTGCAAATTATCCTCGGCGCACAGCTGCAAATACCGCTCCAGCCGCGCCGATGAATGTTCCGGCCCCTGCCCCTCATAGCCGTGCGGCAGCAGCATCACGAGCCCGTTAGCGCGCAGCCATTTGGCCTCGCCCGATGCGATGAACTGGTCGATGATAACCTGTGCGCCATTGGCGAAATCGCCGAACTGCGCCTCCCACAGCACCAATGTTTTCGGCTCGGCGAGCGCATAGCCATATTCAAAGCCCAGCACCCCGAATTCGCTGAGCGGTGAATCAAGCACCTCGACATTCGGGGCCAGCTTGGCCAGCGGCAGATATTTGCTCCCGGTTGTCTGGTCGATCCAGACCGCGTGCCGCTGGCTGAACGTGCCACGCCCCGAATCTTGGCCGGACAACCGAACGCCGTAACCCTCCTGCATCAGGGTGCCGAACGCCAGCGCCTCGGCAGTCGCCCAGTCCACTCCCTCACCCGACCGGAGGGTATCAGCGCGCGCCGCGATGACCCGCGCAAGCGTCTTGTGGATGGCGAACGTCTCCGGAACCGTCGTGATCGCACTCCCTGCCTCCGCCAGTTGGTCCGCCGGAACCCCTGTTGCAGCACTGCGTCGTGCCGTGACCGGATCAGCAGGCTTCGACAGGCCCGACCAACGCCCTTCAAACCAGTCGGCCTTGTTGGGCGCATAGGATTTCGCCCAGTCAAAATCACTGTCGAGCCGGGCGAGATATTGGTCGGTCGCGTCCGTCAGCCACGCATCATCAATGACACCCTGCGCCTTCAGCCGCGCGGCATAGCCCTCGCTGACGGGTCGCTGCTTGCGGATTTTCTCGTACATCAGCGGCTGGGTAAAACTCGGCTCGTCGGACTCATTGTGGCCGAACCGTCGATAGCACCACATGTCGATCACCACGTCGCGCTTGAAGGCCTGGCGGAACTCGGTCGCGAGCTTGGTGACAAAGGTCACCGCTTCGGGATCATCGCCGTTGACGTGGAAAATCGGGGCCTGGACGGTCTTTGCAACATCCGACGGATAGGGCGACGAGCGCGCGAAACTCGGGCTGGTGGTGAACCCGATCTGGTTGTTGACGATAAAGTGGATGCAGCCGCCGGTATTATACCCGGTCACGCCTGAAAACCCCAGACATTCTGGCACAATACCCTGGCCGGCAAACGCCGCGTCGCCGTGCATCAGCACGGGCATCACCTCGGTGCGGCTGGTGTCGCCGCGCGCTGTCTGTTGCGCCCGGACCTTGCCGAGCACCACCGGATCAACCGCCTCAAGGTGCGACGGGTTGGGTGCGAGCGACAGGTGGACGTTGATCCCGTCAAAGGCGCGATCTATCGAAGTGCCGAGGTGATATTTGACGTCGCCCGATCCGCCAACATCATCCGGATTGGCCGAACCACCGGCAAATTCGTGGAAGATCGCCCGGAACGGCTTCTGCATGACATTGGCGAGGACATTCAAACGCCCCCGGTGCGGCATACCGATGACAATCTCGCGAACGCCCGATGCGCCGCCATATTTGATGATGCTCTCCAGCGCCGGGATCAGCGACTCGCCGCCGTCGAGCCCAAAGCGCTTGGTGCCGACATATTTTCTGGCGAGATACCGCTCGAACTGCTCGGCCTCGATCACCTTGGACAGGATCGCTTTCTGGCCCATCGCGCTGAACTGGATGTCCTTGTCATGGCCTTCGATCCGCTCTTGGATGAAGCGCCGCTCCTCGACATCGTTGATATGCATATATTCAACACCGACCTTGCCGCAGTAATTGCGGCGCAGGATATCGACCAGCTCGATGACCGTCGCATTCTGCAAGCCTGCAACGCCACCGAGATAGATCGGCCGGTTGAAATCCTCGGGCTTGAACCCATGCCATTCAGGTGTCAGGTCTGCCGGCAGCTCGCGCTTGTACAACCCGAGCGGATCAAGGTCGCAAGCCAGATGGCCGCGCACCCGGTACGTCCGCACCAGCAGCATGGCGCGGATCGAATCGGCTGCGGCCTGCTGGATCTGTGCCGTGGTAATCACCGGCGCGGCAGCCGTCGGCGGCGTGCGGGATGCCTTTGCGTCGGCCTTCGGCTCGATACTCATCTGCATCGGGTCGAGTGCGGCTGTCAGGCTATCGGTCGGTGTCGTCGGCCAATTGCTGCGCTGCCACGACGGTCCGCGCGCCACGGTCTGCTCGACGCCCTCGAAATAGCGACCCCAGGACGGATCGATGCTCGTCGGCGCGTCAAGCCAGCGGCTGTACAGCGCCTCGATGAACGAAGGCCCAACACCCTCGAGCTCTTGTGGAAGATCGCCTTCGTAACCCATCGTCTGTTCCTACGGCAACGCAGGCGCTCACATAAGCCGCAGGCCGGGATTCGTCACCCCGTGATTCCCCGCCTGCCGACAAAAGCCCTGATTCAGCCCTTCAACAGCTCGATCAATGTCGTGCCGAGCGCCGACGGGCTTTGTGCGACCCGGATTCCGGCTGAGCGCATCGCCTCGATCTTGTCCTCGGCACCGCCTTTGCCGCCCGAAACGATCGCACCGGCATGGCCCATGCGGCGGCCGGGAGGCGCGGTGAGGCCCGCGATGAACCCGACCATGGGCTTCCTGACCTTGTTCAGCCGGATGAAATCGGCGGCCTCCTCTTCGGCCGACCCGCCAATTTCGCCGATCATGATGATCGATTTGGTCGCATCGTCAGCCAGGAACATTTCCAGCATGTCGATGAAATTGGTGCCGTTGACCGGGTCGCCGCCAATCCCGACTGCTGTGGTCTGGCCCAGGCCGACTGCCGTGGTCTGATGCACCGCTTCATAGGTCAGGGTGCCGGATCGCGACACCACGCCGACCGTGCCCTTCATGAAGATATTGCCCGGCATGATGCCGATCTTGCACTCGTTCGGGGTCAGCACGCCGGGGCAGTTCGGCCCGATCAGCCGGGACTTCGATCCGACCAGCGCCCGTTTGACCGGGATCATGTCAAGCACCGGAATGCCCTCGGTGATGCAGACGATCAGCGGAATTTCGGCGTCAATTGCCTCAAGGATCGCATCGGCAGCGCCCGGAGGCGGCACATAGATCACCGACGCATCGGCACCGGTTGCGGCCCGCGCCTCGGCGACGGTGTTGAAAACCGGCAGATCAAGGTGGGTGGTCCCACCCTTCCCCGGCGACACACCGCCCAGCATCTTGGTGCCATAGGCGAGCGCGGTCTGCGCGTGGAAGGTCGCGGTCTTGCCGGTGAAGCCTTGCGTGATGACACGGGTATTGGCGTTGATCAGAATCGACATCAGGCTGCCTTCTTCACTTCGGCGACGATCTTTTGTGCCGCATCTCCCAGATTGTCCGCACTGACGATCAGCATCCCGCTTTCGGCCAGAATCTTCTTGCCCTCGGCAACATTGGTCCCTTCCAGACGCACGACAAGCGGAACGGACAGTTTCACCTCGCGCGCCGCCGCGATCACGCCAAGAGCGATGATGTCGCATTTCATGATCCCGCCAAAGATATTGACCAGAATGCCCTTCACCGCCGGGTCGCTCAGGATGATCTTGAACGCTGCGGTCACCTTCGCTTCATCCGCGCCGCCGCCGACATCGAGGAAGTTCGCCGGGAACATGCCGTTCAGCTTGATGATGTCCATCGTTGCCATGGCAAGGCCTGCGCCGTTGACCATGCAGCCGATATCCCCATCAAGCTTGATATAGGCGAGGTCATATTTCGACGCCTCAATCTCCATCGGGTCTTCCTCGGTCTCGTCGCGCAGGGCAACCAGATCGGGATGCCGGAACAGCGCATTGGGATCGAAGCTCATCTTGGTATCGAGCACGAGCAGCTTCCCGCCACTCTCGGCCAGCGGGTTGATCTCAAGCTGCGAACAATCGAGCGCGACAAAGGCGTCGTACAGCTGTTTGGTCAGTTTCTGGCACTGCGCCGCCAGATCACCCGACAGGCCGAGCGCAAACGCAACGGTCCGGCCATGGTGTGGCTGAAAGCCTGCCACCGGATCAATGGTGATGGTGGTGATTTTTTCCGGCGTGTCATGCGCGACTGCCTCGATATCCATGCCGCCCTCGGTCGAGGCGACGACGGCAATGCGGCCCGACGCCCGGTCAACCAGCATCGAGAGGTAATATTCCTTGCCGATGTCAACACCGTCGGTGACGTAGAGCCGGTTGACCTGCTTGCCCGCATCGCCGGTCTGGACCGTCACCAGCGTGTTGCCGAGCATGTCGGTCGCAGCAGCACGAACCTCATCCAGCGATTTCGCCAGCCGGACCCCGCCCTTGGCCTCGGGCGGCAGTTCCTTGAACTTTCCCTTGCCGCGCCCGCCCGCATGGATCTGCGACTTCACCACATAAAGCGGTCCGGGGAGCTTGCCCGCCGCGGCAACAGCCTCATCAACCGTCAGCGCAGCATAGCCCGTCGGGATCGGCACACCAAATTTGGTGAGCAGTTCCTTGGCCTGATATTCGTGGATATTCATGCGTGCGTTTCCATCCTCATCCACTGTCATCCCGGGCTCGACCCGGGACCCAGCGAAGCAAAAAAGCGCGAGCGATGCTCGCACGTCATTGGTTGGGCTAGGTCCCGGCGCAAGGCCGGGATGACAGCCTGTTATCGGTCAGTTCAAACTTGGGTCAATCGCCTTGCAGGCCACCAACAGCTCTTTCACCGCATCGACCGACACGGTGAAATTGGCTTGCGCCTCTGGCGTCAGCGCGATCTCAACCACCTTCTCCACGCCGCCCGCACCGATCACGCAAGGGACGCCAACATACAGGCCGTTGATGCCGTACTGGCCGGTCAGGTTTACCGCCGCCGGCAACACGCGCTTCTTGTCCTTGAGGAACGCCTCAGCCATCTCGATGCCACTGGTCGCAGGCGCATAATAGGCGGAACCCGTCTTTAGCAGCGCGACGATCTCGCCGCCGCCGCTGCGGGTACGCTGGACGATCGCGTCAATGCGCTCCTTCGTTGACCAGCCCATCTTGATGAGGTCAGGGATCGGAATGCCCGCAACGGTCGAATATTCGACCACCGGGACCATCGTGTCGCCGTGGCCACCGAGCACGAACGCCGTCACATCCTGCACGCTGACCTTGAATTCGTCGGCGAGGAAATGCCGGAACCGCGCCGAATCGAGCACCCCGGCCATGCCGACGACCATATGATGCGGCAGTTTGGAAAATTCACGCAGCGCCCAGACCATCGCGTCCAGCGGGTTGGTGATGCAGATCACGAACGCCCCCGGCGCATTGGCAGCAATGCCTTCGCCGACGGCCTTCATCACCTTCAGATTGATGCCGAGCAGGTCGTCGCGGCTCATGCCTGGCTTGCGGGCGATCCCGGCGGTGACGATGATGACATCGGCACCCGCGATATCGGCATAGTCGTTGGAGCCCTTGAGGTTGACGTCGAAGCCCTCGACCGGTGCGCACTGGGCTAGGTCCAGCGCCTTGCCCTGCGGGATACCCTCGACGACGTCGAACAGCACGATATCGCCGAGCTCCTTCGACGCTGCGAGATGCGCGAGCGTCCCGCCAATGTTGCCAGCACCGATCAGGGCAATTTTCTTGCGAGCCATGGCCGTCTTTCTGAAAGAATAGGACAGGAAACGACCGCACGGAACCCGTCCAGCCGAGGCGGGGTCCGGATAGGATGATTCGACAAGGCGAGCAAGGCTGGTTTCAAGTCAGCCTTCAATGACTCTCGGCAGCCTGCTCCAATGTCGCCGGGCGTTTGAGGACAAACGGCAGCACCGCGCAGGCGATGAACATGACAGACATCAGCCAGAACGCGTCGGCATAGCTCATCACCATCGCCTGCTCGGCGACCTGGCCTGCCATGATCCGGGTTGCCGCCGCATCCGGATTGGCAAAGCCGCGCTGCGTTGCGAGCTCGCGCATCATATCCAGCCGCGCGCTGATCTCGGGTCGCGCCGGATTGACCGATTCAGCCAGCCGCCCCCAGTGAAAGTTAAAGCGCTCCAGACTGACCGTGTTGATCAGCGCCAGGCCAACGGCCCCGCCAAGGTTTCGCATCAAGGTGAACAACCCCGGCCCATCCTTCAATTGATCCGCCGGCAGCGTCGCAAAGGCGGTGTTGGAGATCGAGACGATGCAGCACATCATCCCGATCCCGCGAAACATTTGCGGCAGGAACAACTCGGCGAACCGCCACTCCACCGAAATGCGCGAGGACAGGAACGTCGACGCCGCAAACAACAGGAACCCGGCGCTCAGGACGAAACGTGGATCATATTTGCGGACCAGCAGGCCGGCGACCGGTGCGGTCAGAACCATGAAAATTCCGGTGACCAGCAAGGTGGTGCCAACCTGGGTACTAGTCAGATGGGCGACGCGCGACAGGTACAGCGGATACAGATAAACCAGCCCGTAAAGCGCCATCCCGAACACCGCCCCAAGCAAGGCGCCGCCCCGGAAATTGCCGTTGGCAAAGGGTTGCAGCCGGACAATCGGCTCCTCAACCGTCAGGATGCGCCAGGTGAATAGCAGCGCCGCTGCAACCATCACCGCCGTCACACTGAAAACCGTGTCATCCTCAAACCATTCATGCCTGGCACCTTCCTCCAGCACATAGTTGAGGCCGCCAAGAAACAGCGCCATCGCGGCAAGGCCGATCAGGTCGATGCGGCGCAGCAATCCCCAGTCGGGCTTGTCAATATCAACCAGCGCCCAGACACCAAAGGTGATCAGGATGCCGGGAATGACATTGATCAAAAACAGCCAGTGCCAGCCAAGCGCGTCGGAAATCACCCCGCCAATCGTCGGCCCCAGTGTCGGCGCAAGCGTGATGATGATGCTGACAAACACCATCAGTGACCCCTGGCGCTTGCGACCGAACATCATGAACCCGGCCGAATACATGGTTGGGATCATCGCCCCGCCAACGAACCCCTGGATGGCGCGAAAGGCGATCATCTCTCCAATCGTATCGGCCGTCGCGCAAAGCCCGCTGGCCATGGTGAAGCCAGCCGCCGAGACGACAAACAGCCATTTCACCGACATCGCCCGCGCCAGAAACCCCGACAGCGGGATCATCACAATCTCGGCGACCAGATAGCTGGTCTGGACCCAGCTGATTTCATCTGCCGAAGCCGAAAGCCCCGCCTGTATTTGCAACAGGGACGCGGATACAATCTGGATATCGAGGATCGACATGAACATGCCGAACGCCATCAGCAAATATCCGACAATCGCCTGCCAGCTCGCCTTGTCCGCAACATCGGCCAGCCCGGGTTCGGGAACCGCGCGGACACCGGTCGAGGCCACCCCCTAGTTCCGGACGTCGATGCTCGGGCGGACCGACAGGCCAGGCACCAGGCGCACCGCGTCGGGCAACGGTCGATCAAGGATGATCTTGACCGGAATCCGCTGCACCACCTTGGTGAAATTGCCCGTCGCATTTTCGGGCGGCAGGATCGAAAACCGTGATCCAGCTGCCGGTGACAGGCTGGCGATCCGGCCCGAGATTCTGGCATCGGGATAGGCGTCCGCGGCGATGCTGACCGGCTGACCCGGGCGCATCCGGGTAACCTGCGTCTCTTTGAAATTGGCGATGACATAGGCCTGATCCACCGGCACCACGACCATCAGCTGCTGCCCGGCCCTGACATATTGGCCAACCCGCGCCGACCGGTTGCCAACGACGCCATCCTGCGGCGCGCGGATAATGGTATTCGAAAGGTCATAGCGCGAGGCATCAAGCTGGGCCGACGCCGCGCGGCCGCCCGCCACCGAAGCCCCGCGTTCGGCCCCCGCCCCGGTCACACCCGAACGCGCCGCAACCAGAGCAGCCCGGGCCTGTCCGACCGCAGCGCGTCGGCTGGCGGCATCGGCGACGGCGACATCATAGCGCTGGCGGCTGACGAACCGGTTGCCCAAGAGGCTTTCCAGCCGCGCCCGGTCGGCCTCGGCGCGACCCGCTTCGGCCTGAGCCGCCGTAAGGGCAGCCGCGGCTTCATCGATCATCGCGCTGCGGGACGTCGTCGTCGCTTCAGCCGCGCTGATCATGCTGGCCATCCGCGCCACGTCGGCCTCCGCGACGGCAACCCGGGCCCGGTAATCGACATCATCAAGCACAGCTAGCACATCGCCCGCCTTCACCGCCTGATTGTCCGTGACCGCAACCGTCCGGACATACCCCGCAACCCGCGGCGCGATCACCGCGATATCCGCCTCGACATAGGCGTTGTCCGTCGCCTCGATCCAGCGTCCGGTGACATACCATTGCACCGCTGCGGCGACCGCCCCCAGCAGGACCAGCGCGACGATTCCGAGAAAGATGTTGCGGCGCAAGGTGCCTCCAGCGGTTGAATTCCACCATGTGCGGCAATCGTCAGTCGCTCCGCAACCCGTCCATTTGGCCATGCGGTCAGTCGGCGCGGCTTGCCGGGTGTATTGCGGCGTCGGTGGCGGCGAAATCCTTGCCTGTGCACAGGATCGGCAAGCCCATGCGCCGGGCCATGCCATAAACCATGAGATCTAGCAGGTTGAGTTTGCCGCCCCGACCATTGCCGGTTCCAAACTGCTCGTTTGCCGCGACCGCAGCGGCGGCATCCGCATTCGTAAAGGCTTCAATCTGGAAACCGCGTTCAATTACCCCGCGCAGGATGAGGTCTGCATCTGGATCTGGGCTACCGTCGTCGCGCGATGTGACTCGTTGGAATTCAACCAGCACGGGAGCCGGTATAAAGCCACACCCCTCGAAGATTGCATCGATCAGTTCGTCCTGGCCGGGTTCCCCTGCATATATCGCGAAGAGCGCCGAAGTATCGACGATCACTGCGGATTGCCGCGTTCATCATACTCGCGGGCATCGAACTCCGCCATCGTCGGCAACCGCCGCTTGGACGTCCGTGCAGTGATCGCCTTAAGTGCGGCAATGAATTGCTGACGCTCCTCGTCGGGCAGAAGTTTGGAATTCACCGGAAGCGGCAACCGCTCCAGCGCCTCCTCGATCACCGCCACCTGACTGCGGCCGGTACGCGTATGCTGGGCGAGCATGGCCGCCGCCCGGTTGGAGCGGATGGTGATCGGCTTCTGGGCGCGGCGTTGCATCAGCTACCCGTAGCATGACGTGCATGCACATTCAAGATTGTGCATGCACCGCCATCTGCCCATGCCCCATGGCCAGATATGCCGCCGACTGCATTTCCATCAGCCTTGATGCTGTGCGTTCAAACTCGAATGACCCGTCGCCTGCCGGATACAGCAACCCCGGCACCGCATCAGCGGCAATCAGCAGCTTGACCTTATGTTCATACAGCGCGTCGATCAGGATCACGAACCGCGCCGCCTCGTTGCGATTGTCGCGCCCCAATTGCGGCACCCCAACCAGGATCACCGTGTGGAACCGCCGCGCCACTGCCAGATAGTCCGCTGCCCCGCGCGCCTCGCTGCACAGGCGCCGGAACGAGAACACCGCCACGCCCTTCAGCGACTTGGGCACGAACAATTCCCGGTTGCCCGGCACCGCGATCGTCTCCGACGGCACGTGCGCGGCATCTTCCGGTCGGTAGTCGGTCAGCCGGAAAAACGCCTCCCGCATCGCCTCGGTCGCGACCGGACCGTTCGGGACATGATAGGTCGGCATCCCACCCAATCGCTCCAGCCGGTAATCTGTCGGGCCATTGAGACCCACGACATCGAGCTGCGCGTCGATCAGCGCAATGAATGGCAGGAACAATTGCCGGTTCAGCCCATCCTTGTACAACTGGTCCGGTTGCCGGTTCGATGTCGTCACCACAGTGACCCCCGCCGCCAACAGCGCGGTGAACAGTCGCGACAGGATCATCGCATCGGCGACATTGCCCACCTGCATCTCGTCAAACGCCAGCAACCGCGCCTCGGCGGCAATTGCGGCGGCGACCACCGGGATAGGATCATCGCCCGATATCTGCCGGTGCCGGTGGACCCGGTCATGCACCTCCAGCATGAATTCGTGGAAATGCGCCCGCCGCTTGCGCGCAACGCCAACATGCTGAACAAACAGGTCCATCAGCATCGACTTGCCGCGCCCGACCGCGCCCCAAAGATACACCCCGCGCGGTGGCGGGCGCGCGTCGCCGAGCAGTCGATTGAGCAATCCGGCCCTAGGGCGTTCCAGCTCTGCCGCCAGTTGGTCGAGACGCTCTGCCGCCCGTCGCTGCTCCGGATCGGCCCGCAACTCGTTTCGGGCGATCAGCGCGTCATAGCTGGCGACCACCCCGCTCACGCCCGGCGCGTCACCTTGCGCAGCGTGCCGGTATAGGCACAGACCGGCTCGCCATCCTGCGACAACATCCCGCGCACGAACAGCATCTTGCCGGTTTCCTTCATGATCTCGCCGGTGCCATCCAGCACCTGACTCGCTCGTCCCGACCCAAGGAAATGCGTGTCGCAGCTCAGCGTCACCGCCCCCACCGTCGCCGACAGCCGGTGGCGCACCACCGCAAACATCACCTGATCAATAAACGCCATCAGGAACCCGCCGTGCAGGAAGCCAAGGCCGTTCATATGCTGAACCCCGGTCTCCATCTTGCAACGCACGATGCCGGCCTCGTCGGTCTTGAAATAATAGGGGCCAAGCAGCTCCGAAAAGCGATTGGGATGATGGCCCCGCCACAGGGTCCACCCGGCATAAGGGCCGTCGGTCATGAGTTCACGGGCAAGCATGATGGCGGGGATAGTCGGTGAGGGAGAAGTTGGAAAGCCCATCAATCCGGCGCGGCGTCGAAGGACCCGCGCCCACCCGTAACGGGATTCCGGTGACAGACGTGGTGGACTGGACTGCACCCCGATGTTGAGACACGCTCATTGAGTGACACGGCGCTTCATCCTCCTATTGGTTCGCAGGATGGCGAACTGTCGCCGGAACCCAAAAACACCCGTCATCCTGACG
>JAYVLC010000165.1:0-6057 GCA_043759675.1 Sphingosinicellaceae bacterium | reverse complement strand
CCGATCCGGCGTAGCTTTGGCGCAACAGTCTTGGGAGGCGACATGTCGAAGGCATCGGAACGGGCCTATACCGAAATCCGGGCGCGCATCCTGTCCGGTGCCCTGCCGCCGGGGGCACAGCTAAAGGAAGAGGAACTGGCCGAGCGCTGCGGGGTCAGCCGGACGCCGGTTCGCGACGCTCTGCGCCGACTGGAAGCCGAGATGCATGTCGAGCGCATCGGCGGCTCGCGGCGTTTCGTGGCTGACTGGTCGATGGACGATATCGACGACATGTTCACATTGCGCGGGATGCTCGAGGGCCATGCCGCAGCGCGGGCGGCGCGACGCATTGACCGGGCCGGGCTTGCGGCGCTGGCGTCGCACAACCGGGCCATCGCAGCCGCGATTGCCGGTCAACCGAACCTTGACGCCTTCCTGTTTCACAACCGTGCCTTCCACGCCGTGATCCTGAAGGCGGCGGGGTCGGAGCGACTGACCTCGATGTTATCACGGTTGATCCAGCAGCCGGTCATCCAGCGCACCGCACAGCACTATGATCACACCCAGCTAATGCGGAGTCACGGCGAACATGCCGAATTGCTGGCCGCGCTTGGGAAACGTGACAGCGAATGGGCCCGCGCGGTGATGACCGGGCACATCCGGCGCGCCTTTCATGCCTATGCCGAAACCTATGCCGAGGCGGCTGGTTAGAGTCTGTTTCAGCACGATTGAATCACAGATCCCCGCTCATCCTGAGCGAAGTCGAAGGACGCACAGACCCGACGTCCTGCGTCCTTCGACTTCGCTCAGGATGAGCGGGTTCGGTGGGCGTTTCCATTCAGCTGAAACAGACTCTAAATCACGCCTTCGTCGGTCAGAGCGGCAATTTCTGCGCGGCCCATACCAAGGATACCACCATAAACCTCGTCGTTATGCGCGCCGAGGTCGGGGCCGGGCCAATCGACCGCCCCCGGTGTCGCCGACAGCTTCGGAAAGACCGACTGCATGACCAGATTGGCAAACTCCGGATGGGCAACTTTCACGAGTGATTGGCGGGCGATGAACTGCGGATCCTCCACCATGTCCGGGGCCTTGAAGATTTTTCCGGCGGGCACACCGTTCGCTTCGAGCAGGGCCAGTAGGTCATTCGCAGCAAATCCCTTCGACCACTCGCCGATCAGGGCATCAATCTCGGCCTGATTGTCGCCTCGGGCGACATGGCTCGCAAAACGCTCGTCCTCGCCCAGTTCAGGGCGGCCCATCGCCTCCGCCATGCGCTTCCAGACCGAATCCTGGTTGGCACCGATCAGGATCTCGCCATCACGGCACGGATAGACATTTGACGGCGCGATCTTGGGGAGAATTGAGCCGGTGCGCTCCCGGATAACACCGGCTTCGGTGTATTCGGGAACGGTCGATTCCATCATCGCCAGCACCGCTTCATAGATGGCCGAATCAACGATCTGGCCGTCGCCGGTGTTGTGCCGGTGATTGAGCGCCATCAGCGCGCCGAGACAGGCGAAGGTCGCCGCCAGTGAATCGCCGATCGACAGGCCAACCCGCGATGGCGGGGTTGACGGATCGCCGGCCAGATTGCGCATCCCGCCCATCGCCTCGCCAATCGAGCCATAGCCTGCCCGCTTGGCATAGGGCCCGGTCTGGCCAAAGCCTGACACCCGGATCATGATGATACCCCGGTTGATCGCGCGCAAGGCGTCGTAACCAAGACCCCATTTTTCCATGGTGCCGGGCCGGAAATTCTCCAGCAGAAAATCGCTCTTTCCAACCAGCCGCCGCACAATGTCCTGCCCTTTGGCCGAGCGCAGGTCGAGCGTGATGCATTTCTTGTTGCGAGCGACAACCGGGAACCACACCGGCTTGCCCCGGCCCCAGGCGCGCATCGGATCGCCGACCTTGGGCGGCTCGATCTTGATCACTTCGGCTCCGTGATCCGCCATCAGCTGACCGCAGAACGGGCCGGCAATCAACTGGCCCATCTCGATGAGGCGCAAGCCCTGCAACGCACCCTGTGTCATTTGCCGTCGTCCCTCATCCAGTCTCAATACCCGACTAGCTGACAATCCAGAATATCCGGCTGTTTGTATACAAATGACCGGTGCGCGGGCAAGGGATCGTCCCGGCGGCTAGCGAAGTCCGCCCAGAAAGGTGATGGCGTCGACCTCCGTCACCACATCGGCATATTTGGCATTCATGTCGAACAGATTGGCCTTGTGCGGTCCGGGGTGGCGGTCGCCGCAGGCCTCGGCAACGACGCTGGTCCTGAACCCGTATGACATCGCATCAACACAGGTCGCGCGGACGCAGCCGCTGGTGGTCAGTCCGGCGAGCAACACGCTGTCGATCCCGCCCGCGGTCAGGGTGGAGGCCAGTGACGTCCCGAAAAACGCGCTGGGATATTGTTTCGAGATGATCAGTTCGTCGTCATGCGGAACAAGCCCGGCCGGCCAGGCCCCCATCGGGCTGCCGCGTAGAAAATAGCGCAACGGTGCGGCTTTCTCGAAGAAGCGGCCACCGTCGACGGCTGTCGGGTGATAGACGACGTTGGTCAGGATAACCGGTATACCTGCGGCCCGAGCGGCGGCACGGACCCGGAGTGCCGAGGCCAGCACAGGTTCGACATCGGCATACAGATCGCAGCCCGGATCGAAATACCCCTGACAGAAATCGACAAGGATCAGCGCCGGTCGGTGACCAAATCCGACCCGCGTGCCATACGCCCGGGCATAATTTGCCCCAAGATCATCAGGTTCAGTCATCCCGCCCGCTACTCGGCAGCCACAGGATAGGCCTGCGCCCACACCGGCCGTTTGGGTGCTGGCAGACCCGTCTCCGCCATCGAGTTGGCGCGGAGTGTCGCGATATCCGGCCCCATGTTGAAGGTCGGCAGCACCGCTGGCCGACTGGCCCGCATCGCGGTGCGCAGCTGTTCGGTTGCTGCAACATCGACGCTTTGGTCACCTGCAACCACCACACCGTACCGCCGCGCGCCGCCGGTGCTGACTAGGCCCTGCACGACTTCCTTGGCCACAAGCTCCGGATCACGGGTCAGCGGGTCGCCCCAGCCGCCGCCGCCCCAGGTGATGAAGTCGAGCTCATCGCCGGCCTCGACTTCGATATCTTCCTTTTTGTTGCCGACAATGGTTTCGGTTCCATCGGCCTTGCGCAGGATTTTGCGGGCCCGGGTGCCGGGTTCGCCGCCATTGACGCCCCATGGCGGCACGAACCAGCGGTCATCATGGATGGCAATCTGGCCGGGCTCGAGGAAGCGGTAGGTCATCAAAATGCCGTTGCCACCCCGGAAGAAGCCCGCGCCGCCTGAATCGGGCACCGTCTCATAGCGTTCGATGACCAGCGGGAAATAGCGTTCGAGAAACTCATTCGGCACGTTGGTGAAGTTCGGCCACAGCGAATGGCCGTCGGG
The DNA here is from genome assembly GCA_043759675.1 of Sphingosinicellaceae bacterium. GTDB lineage: Bacteria > Pseudomonadota > Alphaproteobacteria > Sphingomonadales > Sphingomonadaceae > JADCGM01. The sequence continues at coordinate 2,636 of JAYVLC010000165.1, read as the reverse complement.
ACCGTCGCCGAACGGGCGACCGGGGATACCGCCAAAGCCGATCTGGAACAGCTGAAACCAGGTGCCGGTCTTGTCAGTACCCGAGTAAAACAGGTGCGGCGACGAGGAGAACCCAGCGGCGCACAGGAAGTCCGGCGTCTTCTGGCCGAGCAATCCGCCAAGAATGTCAAAGATGCGGCCCAGCGCATGGGTCCGGCCTGACAATGCCGCCGGGAACTTCGGCTTCAGCAGCGATCCGTCCGGGATGCGCACATCGATCAGGTCATAATAGCCGTCGTTGAACAGGATTTGCGGGTCGAAAACCATGATCATGTAGATGCCAAAGAACATCCGCATCATATTCTCGTTGAGCAGGAAGTTGATCGAGCCCTTGGACTGCGGGTCGGTCCCGGCAAAATCGAGCACGACTTTCATGCCATCTGGGCCATTCTCCCGCCACATCGTGCATTTGATCTTGTAAGGGCCAAACCCCATGCCGTCGTCGCAGATATAGTCCTCAAAGCTGACCGGTGCCTCGCCGATCGCCGTCTCGATCAGCTGCTTCATCGCCCGGTGGTTGCGGGCCAGCAGGTCCTCGCAGGCCGACACGAACACATCGTCGCCAAACCGCTCGCACATTTCTGTGACCCGGCGGGCTGCGACCCGGCACGACGCGATCAGCGCATTGAGGTCGGCCTTGCACCATTCCGGGGTCCGGGTCTGGTGCATCACCAATTTGATCAGGTCCTCGTTATAGACGCCCTGCTTCCAGATTTTCACCGGCGGGATGCGAACGCCCTCCTGGAAGATCGAGGTCGCATCGATCGGCATCGACCCGGCAACTTTGCCGCCAATATCGCTCTGGTGCCCGAACATCGAGGTATAGGCGACCAGCCGTCCGTCCTTGAACACCGGCAACAGCACCAGCCAGTCATTGTTGTGGCTGATCGCGCCCTGCACCGAATAGGGGTCGGACAGGAAGATCATGTCGCCGTCTTCGACCGTGCCATCGAAGCTGTCGAGAAACGGCCCGATGTAGCTGCCGAACTGGCCGACGATCATCCGGCCCTTGTGGTCGGCGATCAGCGGGAAGGCATCGCCCTGCTCGCGGATGCCGGGTGACATCGCGGTGCGAACGAGGGTGGTGTCCATCTCGACCCGCGCATTCCGGAGCGCATTCTCGATGATATCAAGCGTGACCGGGTCAATCGGACGCCGCTCGAACGGGGTGGGGTTGGACTGGATGATGGTGGCGCGCATGGGGTCTGTATCCCTCAGGCCGGAGTGATCATGATGTTGCCGAACCCATCGACCGTGCCGATGTGGCGCGTCTCGATAAGCGTCGTCGAATCCATCTCGGTGATGATGGCCGGGCCCTTGATGATATCCCCGGCTCGCAGTTTTGCGCGGTCATAGATGACGGCCGCCTGCGCTGCCCCATCCATCCACAACTCGTGATCCCGCAATTTGGCAGCGACCGGATTGCCATCGCCCTTGGGCAGTTGATGCGCCGGAAGTTCCAGCGCCCGGCCCAGTGCCACGGCGCGCAGGTTCACCAGCTCATGCTCGCTATCCATGTTGAAGGTGAACAGGCGGCGATGTTCCTCGTCAAAGCGTTTGGTCAGCGCCGCGATCCCGCCAGCCTTCAGCGTGGCCAGGTCGATGCTCATCGGCACTTCAAACGCCTGCCCAGAATAGCGCACGTCAATCTCGAAGCTGGTCTCGATATCGGCCTTGGCCACTCCGTCGGCGGCCAGTTCAGCCCGCACCTGCGCATCCATCTCGGCGAGCACGGCCTGAACCTCTGCTGCGCGGGTCTCCGATACCCGCTTCGACAGCGACCGCGCCGTCTCGGTCCGGGTCCGGGTCGTTGCATCACCAAGCGCACAGAGCACCCCCGGCGACACCGGCGACACCGCCGGATAGCTGCCCATCAACCGCGCCACCGCATTGACATGCAGCGGCCCGGCCCCGCCAAAGCCCATCAGCGCAAAGTCGCGCGGGTCATAGCCCTGCTGCACCGAGATCATCCGGAGTGCACCGAACATATTTTCGTTGACGATATCTATGATACCGCGCGCCGCTGCCATCAGCGGGATCGACAGCGCGTCGGCGATGGTCTGCACCGCCTTGGTCGCCGCTGGCCGGTCGAGCTTGAAGGTCCCGCCCAGCAGATTTTCCGGCAGATAACCGAGCACGACATTGGCATCGGTCACCGTCGGCAGCTCACCGCCCTTGCCATAAGCGGCGGGGCCCGGCACCGCGCCCGCCGACTGCGGCCCGACCCGGAGCGCCCTAGTGAGTTCCGGGACATAGGCAATCGACCCGCCACCTGCGCCGACCGTCTTCACATCGAGCGAGGAAGCCCTGACCGACAGATGGCCGACTTCGGTGGTTCGCACCCGGCGCGGCTCGCCATGCTCGATCAGTGCGACATCGGTCGAGGTGCCGCCAACGTCGAGCGTCAGGATATTCTTGAGACCGGCATTCTTTGCCACCCACAGCGCCCCGGTCACCCCGCCAGCCGGACCTGACATCAGCAGAGCTACCGGATGCTCCTCGGCCTTTTGCGACGACATCAGGCCGCCATCGGAGCGCAACAGCGACAGCTTGCCGGTCATCCCGACCTTCTCCAGCCGACCGCGCAGATTGCGGAC
>JAYVLC010000164.1:0-5767 GCA_043759675.1 Sphingosinicellaceae bacterium | reverse complement strand
GGCACGACGGCCTCGAAGAAGCCCTCAGCTGCAAAGCCCGCATTGGCGCAGAGCGCTCGGGGGTCCTGGTCGCGGTAGGTCCGGTAGTAGGGTTCGGCGTTATAGAAACTGTCCCAGTCGAGGTAGAAGGCGTCGTAAGGGGCCATCGCGCCATTTGGTGGCAGTTCATAGTGCAGCATCAGCCCGCCGGGCCGCAGCAGGCGTCTTGCCTCCCGGAACACCGCATGGACGTCCTTCAGCGGCAGTTCGTGGAGAAACATCGACGAGAAGACGAGGTCGAAACTCGCATCGGGAAAGCCCGTCGTCCGCGCATCGCGCTGCCGGAAATCAGCGGCAAGGCCGAGCGACTTTGCCCGGGCATGGGCGTAGGCGACGCAAGGCCCGGCAACATCGACGCCGGTAACATGGGCGTCGGGATAGGTGCGCTTCCATGGCAGCGTCTGATGGCCAACCGAGCAGCCAAGATCGAGAATGTCCTGTGGCTGAAAATCAGGATGACGGGCAGCCAGCCACATGGCGATCGAGCGGCCGATATCATCGAGCGTGTCGCCCATCAGCCCGGCGGAGAACACTGACAGGCCGTTTTCATACATTGAACCAGCCGACAGGTCGCTGCCGCTGTGGTAGCCGCCGGGCATCAAATGGACATCGAGCGCGGTGACATTCGACGGGATTGGCAGATTGGGGTTGAGTTCGAGCGCGCCCTCTCCGCACAGCGCCTTCGCGGTCGCGGTCAGGCGCTCACGGTCGCGCTCGAGCGTCACGCGGACCGAATCCCAGACCATTTCCTGCGCGCTGACCCGTGTTGCCGAGTACAAGCGAAACGCCAGATCGGGTTTCATGGCGCGATGAACATCCTGTCCGGTGGCGGTCGCGCTCAATTTCGGGGCAATCGCCGTGTCGAAGCGCCGCTTCATCGCCGATGCCATGTCGTTCAGGACAAAGCCGCGCAGCGAACTGACGAAATCCTGGCCAGCCAGTTCATCGGTCGTCGGGGCGAGGGCAAGATCATGGGTGACAAAGCGGGTCATGTGGAGCGCTCCTTGCGAAGCGCCGACTATGGCCGGTGGCAGGGTGTTGCGGCAATCCTCTCCCTTTTTCAGGAGACGGCAAACGGCTATTTGCCGCGCGCCTTGCGGTGCTTGTCGAGGTCGAGGACGGTTGAGACCGCGCCTTCCGGCAGCAGCCCGAGCCGGCGCGCAACCTCCTGATAGGCCTCAACCTCGCCGCCAAGGTCGCGGCGGAACCGGTCCTTGTCGAGCTTTTCGTTGGTTGCCATGTCCCAGAGGCGGCAGCCGTCCGGGCTGATCTCGTCGGCCAGAATGATGCGCGCGAAATCGCCGTCCCACAGCCGCCCGAACTCAAGCTTGAAGTCGACGAGCCGGATCCCGATCCCGGCAAACAGCCCCGACAGGAAATCGTTTATTCGGATCGCAAAGTCGGCGATGTCGTGCATTTCATCCGGATTGGCCCAGCCGAATGCGGCAATATGCTCCTCGGTGACCAGCGGATCGCCGAGCGCATCATCCTTCAGGCAATATTCGATGATGGCGCGCGGCAGCGGCGCGCCTTCGTCCATACCAAGCCGTTTGGCGAGAGAGCCAGCAACGACATTGCGGACGATGACCTCGAGCGGCACGATTTCGACCTGTCGGATCAGCTGCTCCCGCATATTCAGGCGGCGGATGAAATGATGCGGGATGCCAATATTGCCGAGCAGGGTGAACAGGTGCTCCGAAATCCGGTTATTGAGCACGCCCTTGCCGGAAATCGTGCCTTTTTTCTGCGCGTTGAAGGCGGTGGCGTCATCCTTGAAATACTGGATGATCGTGCCGGGTTCCGGCCCTTCATACAGGATTTTGGCCTTGCCTTCGTAAATCTGGCGGCGCCGGGTCATGGGGTTGCGCCTTTCCTGGCTGGCAGAATTGCAGCGAAAACGACAACGCCCCGGACGCAGCATGGCTGCGCGGACCGGGGCGACGGTTGGAGACTGGATATAGCGGGGGGGAGGGGGTGTGACAATGATTTCGACCGAGGGGCATGCCGCGGTAGCATCACCGCCGACACAAGTGTAATGTTGGACATCCGCTTGTGGGAGGTTGCCATGACTCGAGTCGGCAAGATTGCAATGTTGTTTGGGGTCGCGGCGGCGTGCCTGCCGCAACTTGCGGTCGCAGCAGGCGGTGGCGGTGGCGGTGGTGGCGGGTCGATGCCGAGCGAATCTGCGCCGCAATATGATCCGGCGGTCGAATACCGGGCCGGGGTCGCGGCCCTGCAAGCCAATCGATATGCCGAGGCGGCGCGCAGTTTCACGCGGGTTTTGTCCGTGATGCCAAAGGCTGCGAACGTCCATTACCTGCTTGGCAGCGCCAAGGCCGGTAGCGGTGACTGGAAGGCGGCGGCCAAATCCTATGCCAAGGCCGTCAGATTTGATGACAGCATGATCGTTGCGCATCGTGATCTGGGTGTCGCGCTGGCAAAGTCGGGCGATGCCGCGAAAGCGAGCGCCGCGCTGGCGGTCCTGACGGCGCGTGATGCGGCTTGTGGCGGAACCTGTCCGCAATCGGCAGACCTCAAGGCAGCCGTTGCCGCCGTGACCGCCGCACTTGGCGCACCGGCGGCGGCGATTGACACGCATCCCAGCCTGTTGTTCGCCGACACCAAGGGTGCTGACAGCGCCTATCTGGCCGCGGTCGGCCTGATCAACGAGCACCGCTACGCCGAGGCGATCGTGACCCTGAAACGGGCCGAGGCGGCGTTCGGCGCGCATCCGGATGTGCTGACCTATCTGGGGTTTGCCAACCGCAAGTTGGGGCATTTTGAGGTGGCCGAGGGCTATTATCTGGCAGCACTTCGCGCGGCTCCCCATCACCGGGGCGCAACCGAATATTATGGTGAGCTGAAAGTCGAGCGCGGTGATCTTGCCGGTGCGCGGGCGATGCTCGCAAAACTTGACCGGATGTGCAGCTTTGGCTGTGCCGAGGCGGATGAATTGCGGCGATGGGTCGATTTAGCCTCCTCCTCCTGATTCTTCTCGGGGGCGCGGCCTCGCCTGGTGATGTCCCCTTGCGCGAGGCGCAGTGGATCGCACCTGGACGTGACATCGTCGCGCTGCTGACCCGTGAGCCGTCGGAATGCCTGAGGCGGACCAGGGACCCGGTCGCTGCGACGTCGATCGAAATCGGGCGGGCGGCGTTTCGCAATCCGCTGCTGCTTGGCGGGCAGGCGGCGCGGGTCGGGTTGTCCTGCAACAGCTGCCACCGGAGCGGGCGTGGCAATCCGGATTTTGTCTTTCCCGGCTTGTCGGGAGAGCCGGGGACTGCCGATGTGACATCGTCGCTGATGAGCTCGAGGCGCGGGGACGGGATTGATAACCCCAAGCCGATTCCGGATCTCAGCGGCCCGCGCGACCGGCTGAAGGTGCATGACGGGATTGACGGATTTGTCCACGGGCTAATCGTTGAGGAGTTTGATGGCATTGCCCCGCCGCCGCGCGTCGTCGCCGGACTGGTTGCCTATGTCGGCGGCCTGTCGGCTGGCGCCTGCCCGGCAGCAGCCACAGTTCCGGTAACCCTGATGGCGCGGCTTGAGGATGTGCGGCGGGCGGTGCGGGCAGCCGATGCGGCGCTCTATGTTGGTGACGCCGCGACCGCGAAGGTCATGCTGTCGTCGGCGCGATCGATGCTCGGGATGATCGACGAAAGATTCGCCAATCCGGCGCTCGGGGATCACCGCGAAGCGCTGGAGCGCGCAAGTGCGGCGCTTGCCGCGATCCCGGTCGGCGACCCGGAGGAAGGTCACCGGCGAATATCGGTGTGGCTGGCCGCGCAGCGGCGATGGGCCGGGCCCCTGCTGCGTGACGAGCCGATGACGCTGTTCAATCCGGACCGGGTACGGAGCAACCCGGTTAGTCGATGAGGCCGAGCACCAGGATGATCACCGCGAATATGCTCAGCGTCAGTCCGGAAAACAGCAACAGCCAGGCGGTTCGCCACATCGCGCTGATCCAGCCAAGGCGGTACGCCCCCTTCAACTGTGCGAACATGTGCAGCGGGACCGCCGGGATCAGCCAGCCGACATAGCGCTGGAGAATCGGCGGGCCTTCCAACATCAGCGCTGCGGTCACCACCAGCAACGACATGAAGGACACAGAGTAAAGCGCAAAAACCGTGTGGTCATACATGTTGACGCCGCGCCGGAACGGGAACAGCAGCCACATGAACGGCAACGACAGGGGCACGAGCAGGAAACTCAATTTCGAGGCTTTCTGCTGAATTTTATAGAGCGCCAGGTCGGGGTTCTCGAGGGTGTGGCGGACGCGTTTGTTGAGGGCAGGCGAGCCGAAATTGACGGTCAGGCTGTCACTATGGGCAAAATCGCGGACCCTGTCCTGCCAGGTGGCTGGTGCACCCTGTTTGACTGTCGGGGCGGGCAGTTTTTTTGCTCGTTCGAGTGCTGCCTGCAGAAGTTCGACTTTGACGCGCTTGGCCGCGACCTGGCCTGCAAAGCGGCCGTCTGCGCCGGGCGGGCTGTCCGGATCATTGGCCGCAGCTTGCAATTTGGCCTCGGCGTCCTTCAAGTCCTCGCGGCCCTCGGCCAGTTTGTTGCGCGCGGCTTCGACGGTTTTCGGGGCCTCGTCGAAGATGACCGCTTTGTTCGGGTCCACCGAATCAGCGATAAAACCGAAAACGAAGAACATCAGGAACACCGTGAACAAAAACATCGCCAGCGGGGCGATGTAGCGGGCGCGCTTGCCGTGGACGTATTCACGGGTCAGCGTTCCGGGCTGGAACACCAGCTTGGGAAGCGTCCGCCAGGCCTTGGTATCGACGTGCAGCAGGCCGTGGGTGAATTCCTCCAGCAGATGGCCGACGGTGCGGTGGATATGGGCGGATTGTCCGCAATTTGCGCAGAAGCGGCCACGAAGCGGCGTGTCGCAATTTGCGCACGACTGCTGAGCCTCGCCCGCCTTGCCAGTGGCGCCGTCGATCACTGATGCCAACAACCCCGCCGTTGTTAGCCCGCCAAGCGCCTCGATCTCGCCAACCATATTGCCCCCGGGATTCCCGCTGAACGGTGGCGCAAGGTAGGCCGGTTCGCAAGCCTTGACTATCGCACCTTGTGTCCACATTATGTGGACGCAGAGGAGAAATATGATGACTGCCAAGGCGCGGGAGGTCGGGGTGCGCGAATTGCGCGGCAAGCTCAGCGAATATCTGCGCAAGGCGACTGCGGGTGAACGATTTGTGGTGGTGTCGCGCGGCAAGCCGATTGTCGAGTTTCATGGCGTGACACCGCCCGATGACCTTTACGGGATGCCGGGAGCGATGGAGGGACAAATCTGGATGGCCGACGATTTCGACGATCTGCCCGCCGACATGCTCGACGCGTTAGAGGCCGACCTTCCGCAGTGAAGATATTGCTCGACACCCACACGCTGCTTTGGTGGCTGGGCAACGACCCGCGATTGGGGCCAACCGCACGGCACACCTTGCGCGACACCTCGAATCGCATCTGGGTGAGTCAGATTTCGCTCTGGGAGATTGCCATCAAGACCAGCATTGGCAAGCTTCGGGCCGACCCGGCCATTGCCGTTGCTGCGGTTCAGGAGCGCGGTTGGCAAGTGCTCGAGACCAAGGTCGCCCATCTGACCGCGCTGATCCTGCTTGATCGCCACCACCGCGACCCGTTCGACCATATGCTGATAGCCCAGGCGATCAGCGAGGGTGCTTCGCTCATGACCGACGACAGCAAGTTGTCGGCGTAT
>JAYVLC010000163.1:0-16606 GCA_043759675.1 Sphingosinicellaceae bacterium | reverse complement strand
CTGGCGATCACGCTCGACCAGACACTGGCGGCGGAACGCTATCAGGGCATCGTGCCACTGGAGGGTGCCACACTCTGCCATGCCGCCGAACAGTACTTCTCCAGTTCGGAGCAAATCCCGACGCTGATCCGCACCGGCATCGACGGGCGCAGCAATGTGGCGGGCGGATTGCTGCTCCAGCACCTGCCCGACGGGGAGATTGGCCGCGAACGGCTGTCGGTGCGCGACAGTGACCCGGACTGGCAGCATGTGCTGGCACTGGCTGAAACGGTGAAACCAACCGAGCTGACCGACACGGCCCTGCCACTTGATGACCTGCTGTGGCGGTTGTTCCACGAAGAGGAGGTGCGCACCCTGCCTCCGGTGGCGCTGTCACGTGGGTGCCGCTGTTCGCCCGACTATATTACCGACGTGCTGGGTCGGATGAACGAAGGCGACCGCGCCGACATGCGCGGTGACGACGGCCTTGTCGGTGTCGATTGCGCCTTTTGCGCAAAGACCTTCAAGATTGCGGTCTGATAGAAAAAACCCGTCATCCTGACGAACGTCAGGATCCCGTCGAGAGTAGCGGCAACCCGGCGGGAGGTCCTGACTTTCGTCAGGATGACGGGTATTGGTCAACATGAACGCGACACAACGTCTTATTCAGCATCCATTCCTTGAATCAGCCATAAATAGGCGGCACATCTGCGTTGACCGAAACACGAAGGACACCCGCGTGCCAAACCTGCGCCTGCTCATCGTTCTGCCAGTATTGGCGCTGCTCGGGGCCGCCGGCTCGCCCCAGCTGCAACTGTTCAACACCGGCGGGTTCACACCCGGCCAGTGGAAGATCACGCCGCTCGACGAAGATTCAAAGATGCGCAACGCGTCTGGCGAAAATCAGTGCCTGATGGCCCCCGACATGATCGTACATGCCGGCCACAAGGCTGCCAGTGCTGCGTGTGAACACACCGTCATCGAAGACACGCCGGACCGCGCCATCGTCACCTATATCTGCAAGGGGTCGGGCTATGGCCGGACCGATATCCGGCGCGATGCGGCCGGCATATTTGTCGTCGAATCACAGGGTATCGCCGGCAAGGACCCGTTCGAAATGCGCGGCGAGTTCAAACGGACCGGTGACTGCAAGCGCTAGGGAGTGTTTTCTGCCGGAATTCGTTGGGCTGGATTGCACCGCCCCCGCTCATCCTGAGCGAAGTCGAAGGACGCAGGATGCTCGCCACTGGGCCTGTGGGTCCTTCGACTTCGCTCAGGATGAGCGGGTTTTGGGGGTTGTTTCGACCCGTGGGCCGGCGACGTTAATTCCGAACGAAATGGTCAACCGGTCCGTCGGCTATCCGTGTGACGCTGCCTTCGCTCTCCAGCCAGTGCAGATGGGCCAGCGCCTCGCCGGTCGCCATCATCGTCTCGTCCGGCTTGATCGGCCGCCCGAACACACTGGGGAAACATTCGAGGGCAGTCCGCGGTTCGGAGCAAAAGGCTTCGAGGGCTTCCAGCTTGCGCATGTGATCGAGACGGAGCTGGTCGAGCCGGACGTGGAGCCGGGTAAATGGTTCATTGTGGGCCGGAAGAACCAGCAGATTTTCATCGAGCGAGCCCAGTTTCGTGAGGCTGTCCAGCCAATCCCGCAACGGATCGCCGCGCGGCTCGGTCGGGTAGACCGATACATTGGAGGTGATGCGCGGCAGCACCTGATCCCCGGAAATCACCAGGCCGGCTTCATCACAGACCAGGCAGGCATGTTCGGGCGAATGACCGCTGCCAACCACCACGCGCCAGTCGCGCCCGCCGATGTGCAATATGTCGGCATCCCGCAGGCGCTGATAGCCAATCGGCAGCCGCGAGACGACCTTGGTGAAATGCCCCCAACCGCCAGCGCGCATCGTGTCGAGCGCCTCTGCCGACCAACCAGCCCGCGCATAGAAATCCATGACCGCAGCCGGTGGCGTGTCCGCGACATCGAGCGTCAGCGTCCGGGCCAGCAAATACTCGCCCCGGCTCATCTCCAGCGGCACACCCCATTTGTGCGTCAGCCAGCCCGCCAGGCCGAGATGATCGGGGTGATAATGGGTGACGATCACCCGGCTGACCGCGCGGCCCTTCATCGGGCCATCGAACACCGTCCGCCAGATATCCTTGCACACGGTTGCATTCAGTCCGGTGTCGACGATTGCCCAGCCATCGCCGTCATCAAGGACCCAGAGATTGATGTGGTTGAGGCTGAACGGCAGCGGCATCCTGAGCCAGAATACGCCGTCGGCGACCGGGTGCAGCTTGCCCGGTTCAGGGATCCAGCGACCCATCGGATAAGCAAGGCCGCGCAGTTCATCGCCATCGGCGGGTGGCAGGACAACGGCGAGAGAGACATCTGACATGCGCACCGACCTAGTGGGTGCAGTGCAGCATGTCACCCTGTCGGTAAGAGTAAGGCCGCAAATCACTTGGCACCGCCCAAGATGTTCCGTACCTGTTCTACGATGACGAGCCTTGCTGCCTCACCCCCGGATCCGCCGTATCTGGCCGACCTCAACCCGCCGCAGCGCGAAGCGGTGCTGACGGCTGACGGGCCGGTGCTGGTGTTGGCAGGGGCAGGGACCGGCAAGACCAAGGCGCTGACCGCGCGGCTTGCGCACCTGATCTGGACGCGGCGGGCGTGGCCGTCGGAGATCCTCGCCGTGACATTCACCAACAAGGCCGCGCGGGAGATGCAACACCGCATCAGCCAGATCGTCGGCGATGTCGTCGACGGCATGCCATTCCTTGGCACCTTTCATGCTGTCGCCGCCCGGATGCTGCGCCGCCACGCCGAACTGGTTGGCCTGAATGCCAATTTCACCATCCTCGACACCGATGACCAGCAGCGGTTGCTCAAGCAGGTCATTATCGCGGCCGGCGTTGATGAAAAGCGCTGGCCCGCCAAGCTGCTGGCCTCGGTCATCGACAAATGGAAAAATCGTGGCTGGACCCCGGACCGGATTGGCAAGGATGAAAGCTTTGCGTTTGCCGAGGGACGCGGCGGTGAACTTTACGCCGCCTATCAGGCCCGGCTGATCGCACTCAACGCCACCGATTTCGGTGACCTGCTTCTCCACATGCTGACGATCTTCGCCAAACACCCCGACATCCTCGCCGACTATCAGCAGCGCTTCAAATATGTGCTGGTCGACGAATATCAGGACACCAATGTCAGCCAGTATCTGTGGCTCCGGCTATTGGCGCAGAACCGGAAGAACATCTGCTGCGTCGGAGATGACGATCAGTCGATCTATTCCTGGCGCGGGGCAGAGGTCGCCAACATCCTGCGGTTCGAGCAGGATTTTCCGGGTGCCAAGGTCATCCGGCTGGAGCAGAATTATCGGTCGACGACGCATATTTTGGGCGCTGCGACCGGATTGATCGCACAAAATAGCGGGCGGCTTGGCAAGACATTGTGGACCGCAGCAGACGGCGGCGACAAGGTTCAGGTCATCGGCGTCTGGGACGGCCCCGAGGAAGCGCGGCTGATCAGCGAGAAGCTGGAGGCAATTCAGCGGTCGCACGGCTCGCTGAACGACTGTGCGATCCTCGTTCGCGCGCAGTTCCAGACCCGCGAGTTCGAGGACCGGTTCATCACCATCGGCATGCCGTACCGCATCGTCGGCGGCTTCCGCTTTTATGAACGCGCCGAAATCCGCGATGCCCTCGCCTATTTGCGCAGCGTCAACCAACCCGCCGACGATCTGGCGTTCGAGCGTATCGTCAACACGCCCAAACGCGGCCTCGGCGACAAGAGCCTCCAGCGCGTCCACAGCCTCGCCCGTGCCCGGCAAATCCCGCTGATGGCAGCGGCGGCTGCGCTGGTGGAAACCGACGAACTTCCCGGCGCGGCACGACGGTCGCTTGGCAAGCTGATCGGTGATGTCGTGCGTTGGCGCGGTCAGCTTGATCAGTTGCCGCATGCCGAACTGACGAGGCTGATCCTTGAGGAATCAGGCTATGCCGCAATGTGGGAAGCCGACCGCTCGGTCGAAGCTGCCGGACGGCTGGAAAATCTCCAGGAACTGACACGCGCCATGGAGGAGTTTGATACGCTCGGCAGCTTCCTCGATCATGTCGCGCTGGTCATGGAGAATGAACAGTCTGACGCGACCGAGAAGGTCACGATCATGACCCTCCATGCCGCCAAGGGGCTTGAATTCGACAATGTGTTTCTCGTGGGCTGGGAGGAAGGCGTGTTCCCGAGCCAGCGGACGCTCGATGAGAGCGGAACTGCGGGCCTCGAGGAGGAACGTCGCCTCGCCTATGTCGGGCTGACCCGCGCCAAAAAGCGGGCGACGATCGTTCACGCTGCCAACCGCCGCATCTATGGCCAATGGACCAGTTCAAGCCCGTCGCGCTTCGTCCGGGAACTCCCCGATGCGCATGTCGACAGCGAAACGACGATGTCCGGTGGCACCAGCCTGTGGCGTACCGCGCTGTTTGAAAGCGACCCGTTCCGCATTGCTGACCGGGCCGCAGGGCGAGGCCCTGGCTGGCAGCGCGCCGCAAGCGGTGGCATCCCGAAACCACGGGGCGGTACGCGCATCGACGCCCGCCCGACCTCGGTCAGCATCGGTCAACCGGCGCGCAGCGATGTCGCAATTGGCAGCCGCGTCTTCCACAGCAAATTCGGCTACGGCCGCGTCACCGCCCTCGACGGGAACAAACTGGAGATCGATTTCGAAAAAGCTGGCCACAAACGGGTGCTGGATAGTTTCATCGAGGTTGTGCCGGATTGACAGTCCGCCACCCCTCCCCGCTCGGGCAGACGCCCAAGTCGCCCTCCCCCTCAAGGGGAGGGAAAGCGCAATATTATTCCTCCCCCTCGAGGGGGGAGGCGGCTTGCCACAGGCAAGCGGGAGGGGGTGAACGCCGATGAAACACAGGATTCCACCCATCAATGTCACCCGGGCCCGCAGGATGCGGGCTGAGCCAACAGCAGCAGAGAACCGCCTATGGTGGCTCCTGCGAGACCGATTGCCTTGGGCCAAGTTCCGGCGACAGGTGCCGATCAACAGCTATATCGCCGACTTCGCCTGCCTCGAAGCGAGGTTGATTGTTGAACTCGACGGCGAGCAGCATGGTTTGAAACAGGGCCTAACTCGTGATGCCGAGCGGGATGCAGTGCTGCATGAAGAAGGCTACACCGTCCTGCGGCTGTGGAACAACGACCTCCTCACCAACGGTGATGCAGCGATCGAGACGGTCCGGGGCATGTTGGAAGCCAAGGGCGTCTCAACCCCGCAGGTCGGCGAAGCCGCAGGACGCGGCTTTCGGGGTCGTGGCCGCCGCGCCACCCCTCCCCGCTCGGGCTGACGCCCAAGTCGCCCTCCCCCTCAAGGGGAGGGAAAGCGCAATATTATTCCTCCCCCTCGAGGGGGGAGGCGACTTGCCAAAGGCAAGCGGGAGGGGGTGCGTGAGCGTTTACGCCGCCTTCAGCACCGATTCGATCTTCGCCTGGGCTGCCGGTTCATCGATGTTTTCCATCGCAGCCAATTCGCGCGCGAGGCGGCTGACCGCTGCCTCATAAATCTGCCGCTCGGAATAGCTCTGCTCGGGCTGGTCTTCGGCGCGGTGGAGATCGCGGACCACTTCGGCAATCGACACGAGGTCGCCCGAATTGATCTTCGCTTCATATTCCTGGGCCCGGCGCGACCACATCGTGCGCTTGATCCGCGGCTTGCCCTTCAGCGTCGTGAGCGCCTCCTGCAGCGTCGCGTTCGACGACAGTTTGCGCATCCCGGCGCTTTCGGCCTTGTTGGTGGGAACACGGAGCGTCATCCGCTCCTTCTCGAAACGCAGCACATAAAGCTCCAGCGCCATCCCGGCGATCTCCGAACTCTGGACTTCGGTTACCCGACCAACGCCGTGCTTGGGGTAAACGACGTGATCACCAACGACGAATGCGAGCGGTTGGGCTGTTGCCATGAAGGTCACTTCCTTGTTCTTGCGTTGGCCCCGAGGGGCAAAAGCGGCCCGACCCCGCGAAGGCGGAATGGACTGGGATTGCGGACATCCTGCGCGATTTTTCGGTCTGGCGATCCCTCTCCGGCAGGACAAGAGCGGGACTGAATAACGTGCTGGGCCCCGGCTTTTCTGCGGGCTTGAACATCGTCATATCAGAAAAGTGACAGATTCGCCACAGTCATGTTGACACCGTGCAGCACGGCGCGATCAGCTGCCCGACGCGCCGCTTGCGAGGGTCGCGATGCAGCGCCGCAAGGCTTACTGGCCGTCGGTCCCGGATTCGGCTGAGAAATGGGCCTCGAACTTGCCTTCGACGCCCTTGTACTCGTCGGCATCGGCTGGTGATTTACCTTTGACGGTGATGTTCGGCCACTGGGTCGAATAGGTGTTGTTAAGCTCCAGCCATTTCTCCAGCCCGCTCTCGGTGTCCGGAAGAATCGCTTCGGCCGGGCATTCCGGTTCGCAGACGCCGCAATCGATGCACTCATTGGGATTGATGACGACCATATTTTCGCCCTCGTAGAAGCAATCTACGGGGCAAACCTCGATGCAATCCATATATTTGCACTTGATGCAGGCCTCGGTCACCACATAGGTCATCGGCGATAATCCACTCTCTCAGATCATGTTGACCCCTTGCTAGCGTCAGGCAGCGGATGCCGTCAACGCAAACTGCGGTGCAGACAGGTCGCTGTACAGGTGCCAGGTCTGTTCGGCAGGGCCACGCCGCTCGCCAAGCGCCTCGACCCGGACCACCCGGACGCTGTCGCCCTGCGGGAAACTCAGCACCGAACCCGGTCGGACCAGCGCCGATGCGCGCTCGATCACCCGCCCGTCCAGCCTCAGGTGGCGGCTCTCCGCCAGCTCCTGCGCCTTGGTCCGACTCTTCGTGAGCCGGGCAAACCACAACCATTTGTCGAGACGAAGTCCGGGACCATAGACCAAAGGCGTTACCCTCTCATGCTGGCAAGAACTGAAAACGGCGACGTCATGTTGATCCGGGCCGGCGCGGCCTCGCGGCGCGACCCTCGCCATTCAAATGCCGCGGCCCCATCGACAAGGCGCGGCTTATAGCCAAGCGCGCGCATCAGCCGGGCAAAGCCTTCGCGGCTGAGGCCTGCGCTGGTCTGCCACATCATATCGGGCACGAACGCCACCTTGCCGTCCCGCTTGCCGTGCATCGCCCGCGCCAGACGTTCGACGACATCGATCCGTACCGCGTCCGCCCCGACCGGCCAGAACCCGGCAACATCATAGAAATTGGCTGGCGCATCGGGCAGCACCTCGACCGAGACCCGTCCGGGCCGTGGTGCCGGCGGCGTTGCGAGCACCCCCCGGTGCACCGCCCAAAATGCCAATCGCCAGCGCGTCGGCTCGGGCCGAAGCAATGTCGCGATAAAGACATGTGCGGTCCCAAGCTTGACGCCATAACCGGCCAGGACACGTCGGTCATTGCGGTCAAGCGCCTCGATCTGGGCGGCAACACGGTCACGGACCAGACAGCCAAGATTCTCAACCAGCTGGACGATGAGGCCGCGTGCTGCCGGCGAGAGCTGCCCGGCTTTGGGTGCACATCCCGCAAGCGCTGCAACACGAACCAGCGGGGTCAGGTGCCGCTCACTTTGCGCAGCCAGCCAGCCGGCGAGCCGCGACGCAACCAGCGACTTGTCGGCTGCCGTCAGGCCATCCAGACTCCGGTCAAGCGAGACTTTGGCATTCAACGCATCGCGGCCCTGGCCAAGGGACCCGATCACCGCGCCATTCCAGGTGATCCGCGGCGGCATGCCGTCGAAGACCAGCGCAAATGCCGTATCGGCCGACGCGGCCAGCAACTTTGTCCGGCGGGCGAATTCGCTCGTCAGGCGATGTTCCGCCGCAGCCAGCAGCATGCGCTTCTCGCCCGCCTTGGCGGCTGGGTCAGGCGTGAACCTGAACCCGGCGAGCGTCCCGATCACCTCTCCTTCGACAGCGACCGATCCATCGGCATCAAGTTCAACACCAAGGTCCCGGTCGCGAGCCTTTAGGCCCTTGAGCAATACCGCCGTCCGGCGATCAACGAACCGCTGGGTCAGGCGCTGATGCAGCGCGTCCGACAGCTTGTCCTCAAGCGCGCGCGTCCGCTCCGCCCAATGCGGCGCATCGGCCAGCCAGTCGCTGCGATGCGCGGCATAGGTCCAGGTGCGCGCCGCAGATATCCTGTCACTCAATGTCGCGATATCACCGTTCATATTGTCGAGCTGGGTGACCTCGGCATTGATCCATTCCGGCGGAATCGTGCCGTCGCCCTCCGACAGGTGGCGGAAGACCCGGCCAACCAGACGGGTATGCTGCTCCGGCCCGGTCTTGCGATAGTCAGGCAAGCTGCACGCCGCCCACAGCCGTTGCAATCGTCCAGGTGTACCAACCCGGTCGACAATCAATTCGTCAGTCGCCAGCCGCGTCAGGACCGCATGATCGATCGCATCGCCAGCCCGCATCAGGTCCGGTGAGCGCGGATATTCCGCCAGCGACGCCAGCAACCGGGGTAGCGAGCCGTAATCAAGCCGCCCGTTGCGCCACACCAACTGCTCCAATGGCGGGAAGCGATGGCCTTCGATTGCCTCGATTTCCTCGGGCTCGAACCCGCTCGCGGCCTCCTTGCCGAGCTGGACGACGCCAAAGCTGCCGTCACGCTGATACCGCCCAGCCCGCCCTGCGATCTGCGCCATTTCGGCGGTGGTCAGCCGGCGGTGGCGATGACCGTCAAATTTGCTGAGGGACGCAAAGGCGACATGGCCGATGTCCATGTTGAGGCCCATGCCGATCGCATCGGTCGCGACCAGATAATCGACCTCGCCGGACTGATAAAGCTCGACCTGCGCATTGCGGGTGCGCGGCGACAAGCCGCCCATCACCACCGCTGCGCCGCCCTTGTGCCGTCGCAACATCTCGGCAAGCGCATAAACATCCTGGGCAGTGAAGGCGACGATGGCGGACCGCTTGGGCAAGCGCGACAGCTTTTTTGGTGCGCCATAGCTCAACGTCGAAAAGCGCGGGCGCGTCACAATATCGGCATCGGGCAACAGCCGCCGGATCAGTGGCCGCAGGGTCTCCGATCCCAGCAGCATCGTCTCGGAATAGCCCCGCATGTGCAGCAGCCGGTCGGTAAAGACATGCCCGCGTTCGAGGTCGGCCCCGGTCTGCGCTTCATCCAGTGCCAGAAACGACACCTCGCGGTCAGCGGGCATCGATTCAGCCGTGCAAAGAAAATAACGGGCGCTGTCGGGGAGGATTTTCTCCTCCCCGGTGATCAGCGCGACCTGCGCTGCGCCCTTGAGTTTGACGACCCGGTCATAGACCTCGCGCGCCAGCAACCGCAGCGGGAAGCCGATCATCCCCGACGCGTGGCCGCACATGCGTTCAACCGCGAGATGGGTCTTGCCGGTATTGGTCGGCCCCAGAACGGCCGTCAGGGCGGGGCGCGCAAAACCGCTCATGCCATGTGCCCGGGCACCAAGCCCCAGCCGAACAAGCGCTGAACCCGACGCTTCATCGAACCCCCATACAACGGGTGACCTGACCGGAAACGTCGCATGTTTGGGCGGCGGATTCAAGGGGATGTAGATCAGAAGTTCGGTGGCCCCATATGTGGTGCGAGCGTCGGCGTCGTCCGCTCCGCGGAACCGGGCCACGGCTATCAGGTCACGCCTTCAATTTCGCTCCAGCAATTGCGGCGGCGGGGCGAACATCCCGTAGTTTCGACTCAACTCAGCGGGCTAACCCCTTCGACTCACCGTAATCCTTGGGAAAATGCGCGCCGGTTTAGTTGACATTAACCTGTCTGGCGGACAGTTTCGGTTCACATAAGGGCGGGTCGCACTTCCCTGAGTTTCGGGTGGATTTTCGGGCGGGGGCTCACTTCGTGTTTCAACCAGCGTTGCGCACAATTGACGGAGCGGGAGTTGCGGGCCTTGGCGTCCGGTTTGCCCCGCCCAGATTTCGCCTGCCAGCCCTACCGACCCGCGCTGATCTTGCGGCACTTGCCGACCTTGAATTGGCCGTCGACCTTGGCAATGCCATTGGCTCCCGCACCTGGTGGCGCGGTCTTGCGACGCTGACGGCCCTGACCTACGGCGCGGTCACGCTTGGCCTTCAGCCGCTGCGCTTGCCGACCGCGCTGCAACCGCGGCTTTTGCCAGCCCAGATCGCACTTGCTGCACCCGATAGCATCCAGCCATTGGCGTTTGGTGGCACCTCCGGCGTGATGGTCCTCCCGACGAACCGCGTGGTGCGATTGGCGGAATCGCCGGAGCGTCCACGGATCGAAGTCACGGCAAAACTTCGCAAGAGCGACAGCATCGCCAGCGCCCTCCGCCGCGCCGGCGTTGGTGCGAATGAGGTCGGCGTGCTGACCAATTTGCTGGCGGGCGCAGCGGCTCTGAACGGCGTCCGCCCCGGCACGAGCCTGGACGTCGTGCTTGGCCGCCGCGACAACAAGTCGGTCCCGCGTCCGCTCGAAAGTCTCGCCTACCGGGCCGCCTTCGATCTCCGGATGGAGGTCAATCGCACCGAAGATGGATCGCTGTCGGTCAAGCGCATTCCGATCGCTGTCGACAACACGCCGCTGCGCGTGTCCGGCCGGGTAGGGTCGAGCCTGTACCGTGCCGCCCGCAGCGCTGGCATCCCGGGCAATTTGGTTGCCGAAGCCGTCAAGGCGCTGTCGCACCGGCTCGACATCAGCCGGGATGTGCGCGGGTCAGACCGGTTCGACATCATCATTGCCCACCGCCGCGCCGCAACCGGTGAAACCGAAACCGGCAACCTGCTCTATGCCGCCATTGACGGTCGCAAGGATGCCGCTGTCATGCGTTGGCCGATGACCGGCAAATCGCAATTCTTCCTGTCCGACGGCAGCAGCGCGCGGAAGGGCCTGATGCGCACCCCGGTCGATGGCGCACAACTGACATCGGGTTTCGGGTTCCGGATGCACCCGATCCTTGGCTATTCGCGGATGCACAGGGGCGTCGATTTCGCGGCCGGTTCCGGTGCGCCGGTCCTGGCTGCCGCAGGTGGCACCGTCAGGATCGCCGGCTGGCACGGCGGCCACGGCAATTATGTGATGATTGACCATGGCAAAGGGCTGTCGACGGCCTATGCGCACCTGAGCCGGATCAACGTCAGGCCCGGCGAGCGGGTCGGACAGGGCGAGCGCGTCGGGCTCGTCGGATCGACCGGCATGTCAACGGGTCCGCATCTTCACTATGAAGTCTGGCAGAATGGCCGGGCGATCGATCCGCGCAGCGCCAAATTTGCGGCAGGTACTCAGCTGGCGGGTGGCGAACTCGGGCGCTTCAAGGCCGAAATGAGCAAGCTGAAACGGGTCCGCTCGGGCGGAACCCGCGTCGCCGGAGTTGAATCAAAAAGCGTAAAGCGGGGTTAGGTCGGCTTTGATGCCCGTCATCCTGACGAAAGTCAGGACCTCCGGGCGATTGGCCGCTACCCCCGACGACGTCCTGACTTTCGTCAGGATGACGTGGCTAAGTCCGCGACCAGCGGGCGAAAATCGCGGTCGGCAGCAACCGGCCACTCGCTTCTTCGCGGATGGTCATTTCCCCGCATTCAACCCTGCCACCAAGGTCGCCGCAAACTTCGGTCATCAGATTGCCAATCGCGATGGCCGACATGCGGATCGCGTAGACCGTCAGCACGAGGAATGACGAGTCCGTATCGAGCAATTTGCGGCAATCACCGAGCAGGCGAGGCAATCCCTCCTCCAGATGCCAGACCTCGCCCTCTGGCCCGCGCCCAAACCGTGGCGGATCAAGCATGATCCCGTCATAGCGCTTGCCGCGCCGGACCTCGCGCGCGGTGAACTTGCTGGCATCATCGACGATCCAGCGGATTGGCCGGTCGGCCATGCCGCTCAACTTCTGATTTTCAGCCGCCGCCCCGATTGATTTTTTCGACGCATCAACATGGGTGACCTTTGCACCGGCACCGGCGCACATCAGGCTGCCAACGCCAGTATAGCCGAACAGGTTGAGCACCTCGGCCCCAGGCTTTGTCCGCTCCCGCATCCAGTCCCATTGCGGCGCCATGTCGGGGAAGAAGGCCATGTGGCGGAACGGCGTGTTGGAGGCCCAGAACCGGACATCGCCGCGCGCTAGTGGCCACGCCTGCGGCACGCCCGCGTCCAGAGTCCAGCGGCCACCGCCGTCCTCGTCGGAGCCGCCGACAAATTCGCCATCGGCGGCCCAGTCACGGCTGGTCGGTTGCCAGAGCGCCTGGGCTTCAGGGCGGATGAACCTATGCTTGCCATAGCGTTCAAGCTTGCGGCCACAGCCTGAATCAATCAGCGCAAAATCTGGCCATGGTTCGGCAATGATCGTCTGCACGTCCATCAGGCCGCCTTGCGTTTGGGGGCACCGATCTGGGCCGTCGCCCGCGCTCCCGACAGCACCCGTCGCCCGGCGCTGCGGACCTGATCAACGGTGATCGCATCAAGCCGCGCGACCAGCTCGGCCGGTGGCATCAACCGATCATAGACCGCCAGCCCGCGCGCCCAGAAATCCGCCTGCCCTTGTGCCGATTCAAGCGCCATCAGCAGCCCCGCCTTCGATTGCGCCCGCGCCCGGTCAACCTCGCGGGTATCCAGCGTCTCGACGCAGGTGGCCATCACCTGGTCAACCAGCGCCAGCGCCCGCATTGCATCGCGCCGCGCGGTCGCAAGGTAGATGGTGAACAGGCCGGTATCGTCATAATGCACTTCGGAGCTGTAGATGCTGTAGGCAAGGCCGCGCTCCTCGCGCAGTTCCTGGAACAGCCGCGACGACATTCCGCCGCCCAAAGCCTCAGAGAACAGGCGCAGCGGCAATTGGTCGGGATCGTGCGTCGCCACGCCCTCAAACCCCAGGGTCAGATGCGCCTGCTCGAAGCGGCGCGGATCGAGATGGGTCGTGCCACCAAAACTCGCGCGCGGCGCCTCGGCCCGCCGCCCGGGGGTCAGGTCACCAAACAGACGCTCCGCCAGTCGGACAACCGCACCATGATCGACTTTGCCCGCGACGCTGAGGATCAGCGACCCCGGCCGGTACTGGCTGTCAATCCACCCCCGCAAGCCTTCGACGGTCAGCGCGGCAATGCTCTGCTCATCACCAAGGATGGACCGGCCAAGCGCCTGATCCGGAAACGCCGCCGCTTGCAAATTGTCGAACACGATATCGTCGGGCGTATCCCGCGCCTCGCCCAGTTCGGACAGGACGACGCCCTTCTCCCGCTCCAGCTCGTCAGCATCGAATCGCGGATTGCGGACCAGGTCAGCAATCAACTCGATCCCCAGCGGCAGATCTCCGGCGAGCAGCCTTGCATGAAACGTCGTGCCATCGCGGGAGGTGTAGGCGTTCAGCGCCCCGCCGACATCCTCAACCGCCTCGGCAATCCCGCGCGCGGTGCGGGACGCAGTGCCCTTGAACACCATGTGCTCGACCATATGGGCGACGCCATTCTCGGTCGGCAATTCGTGACGCGATCCACTTTCGGCATGCAGCCCCACGGCGACAGTTTCCAGCCCCGGCATCGCCATCGTGACGATGCGCAGGCCGTTCGTCAGCGTGGTAAGGTCCGCGCTCAACGTGGCACCGCCCGCTCGGCAACATAAGCCTCGATTGTTGCCAGATCGGCTGGCAGCACGTCATAGCGCTCCCTCCGGTCGTGCAGCCCGGCAATCCGCTGCGGCAGCGCCGGGCGGATTCCGGTGGCGCGCTCCACCGCATCGCGAAACTTCGCCGGATGGGCGGTCGCCAGCGTCACCACCGGCACGCCCGCCGGAAGGCTGGCGCGCCGCGCCGCCATCAGCCCGATCGCGGTATGCGGGTCGATAACTTCGCCGCAGTCGCTCGCGGCCCAGCGCAATGCCATCGCCATGCCATCCTCCCCGATCCGGGCGCTTTCGAACAGCGAAGCGCCGGTCAGCAGGTTTGGCGAAATGGTCATGCGCCTAGTTGCCTCGAAATCGCGCATCGCAGCAGCGGTTGCCAAACCGTCGCGCCCATGCAGTTCAAACAGCAGGCGCTCGAAATTGGAGCTGACCTGGATATCCATCGACGGGGCCGCCGTCGCTGTGACGCTGCCGGTCGAATAGTCCCCGCTGGTCAGGGCGCGGTGCAAGATATCATTGACGTTGGTCGCGACAATCAGCTTCGCGATCGGCAACCCCATCTTGGCCGCAACATAGCCGGCAAACACGTCCCCGAAATTGCCGGTCGGGACCGAAAAGGCGACAGGCTGCGTGGGCGCACCAAGGCGCACGGCGGCGTAAAAATAATAGACGACCTGCGCCATCAACCGGGCCCAGTTGATTGAATTCACCGCCGACAGGTTGAACCTTGATGCGAAACTTGCATCGTTGAACATTGCTTTGACCAGCGCCTGCGCATCGTCAAAATTTCCGTCGATGGCGATGTTATGGACGTTCGGCGCCATGACGGTGGTCATCTGCCGCCGCTGCACCTCGGAGACCCGACCTTGCGGGTGCAGCATGAAGATGTCGACCTTTTCCCGCCCGGCCAACGCCTGAATTGCAGCCGAACCGGTATCGCCCGACGTCGCGCCAACCACGGTCAGATGATCGCTCCGCCGCGACAGGAACCGTTCGAACAGCAGGCCGAGCAATTGCAGGGCCACGTCCTTGAACGCCAGCGTCGGCCCGTGGAACAGCTCCAGCAGCCAATGCGTGTCGTCGAGCTGCTTTAACGGCGTCACGGCCGGATGGGCAAAGCTGCCATAGGCCTCGGTGCACAGCCCGCGCAGTTCGTCCTCGGTCAGCGCGCTGCCGATAAACGGCATCATCACGCGCACCGCTGTCTCGACGTAGGACAATCCAGCCAGCGCTGCGATCTCGTCACGGCTCAGCAGCGGCCAGCGTTCCGGCAGGTACAAGCCACCATCCGACGCAAGCCCCGCCAACGTGACCGCTTCGAAATCGAGAACCGGGGCCGCGCCCCTTGTGCTGACATACCGCATCGGCTGCGGCTTAGCGGCGGGACGGCTCAGCCGCAACCGTCTGCGACTGCCGCCAGCGACGCACATAGACGAAGTAGATCACGAAAAGCGTGAGCGCGAACCCCCACCACTGCACGCCGTAAGACCTGTGACTGTTCGGGATCGTGTCGATGCCGGGCGCAATCTCAACCGCAAGTGGCGGATGGGGTGTATCGCTGACCAGAAGAAATGCCGGCATCCCGCTGCGCGGAATCAGGCGACCGGTGAAACTGCCATGTGTCGGGGCTACGACAACCAGCTTTGGATCACGGGCGACGCCAAGAGAGATCAGCACCGGTTCCCCGCCAACCGGCTCGCAAAGCGCAAGGTGCCGAAATCCCACCGTCCCGCCTCGGCCTTCTGCCGCCCCGCCGATCCCTTGCGAATCGAGCGTCGCGCACACCACGCGCACCCGGCGAAATGCCAGACCGTCGGTAAGGCGTCGTGGCAACGCGATCACCGGTGCCGCGCTATTGACCGCGAGGCGCGATAGCACGGCATCCTTCCACGGCGCACGGACAAACATCTGCCAATAGCCAAGCCCCAGCATGACCGGCACAGCCAGCAGGACGAACAAGGTCGGGCCAAGCGGAACCCGGCGATTCATGCGCCATGATCAATCCGGCCTTCAGCGGCCTCATGCTTATATTCGAGGCCGAGCAGCACGCCCTTGCTGACCCGGAGCGTCAGGATCGCACCTGCCACGGTCAACGGGACCCACAAGATCACGTGCAGCCACCATGGCGGGGAAACCGAAAGTTCGAGCCACATCGCCAACCCGACAATGATCGCGCCGATGAAAAAGATCAGGAACGCCGCTGCCCCGTCGCCGACGTTGAAGGCCGCAAGGTTCAGGTCGCAGCGCGAACACCGGCCTGCCAGCGCCAAAAGCCCATCATAGATGCCGCCCTGACCACAGCGCGGGCAACGCCCGGTCGCACCGGCCCGGACCGGATCGACCACATCAACCGCCGTGCGCGATCACCGCAGCGCCGAACTGGCTGCCCCAGACATAGACGGCGAGGAACAGGAACAGCCAGACGACATCGACGAAATGCCAATACCAGGCGGCGGCCTCAAATCCGAAATGATGGGTTGGTGTGAAGTCGCCGTTGTAGGTGCGCTTCAGGCAGACCGCGAGGAAGATGGTGCCGACCAGAACGTGAAAACCGTGGAACCCGGTCGCCATGTAAAAGGTCGAGCCATAGATATTGCCGGCAAA
Source organism: Sphingosinicellaceae bacterium (assembly GCA_043759675.1). Lineage (GTDB taxonomy): Bacteria > Pseudomonadota > Alphaproteobacteria > Sphingomonadales > Sphingomonadaceae > JADCGM01. The sequence goes on along the minus strand of JAYVLC010000163.1, from coordinate 378 downwards.
GCTGAACGCGGCATGGCTGTACTCAAACGCCTGGATCGAGGTGAAACACATGCCAAGCAGGATGGTCAGCCACAGGCCGCGCTTCAAACCTTCGCGGTCGCCGTGGATCAACGCATGATGGGCCCAGGTCACCGTCGTGCCCGACAGCAACAGGATCAAGGTGTTCATCAGCGGAAACTCGAACGGATCGAGCACTTCGATGCCCTTGGGCGGCCAGACACCCCCGACCGCCTCGGCGGTCGACGGGAACAGCGACGCGCTGAAATAGGCCCAGAACCAGGCGACGAAGAACATCACTTCGGAGGCAATGAACAGGATCATGCCATAGCGGTGATGAAGCTGGACAACCGGGGTGTGATCGCCGGTGTTCGCTTCATG